>JAFWZH010000081.1 GCA_017522515.1 Clostridia bacterium | reverse complement strand
GCAAAAACCAAAGAGTTAATAGTTTAGTTCCTATATTAATTTTACGCAGAACCTAATTTAAACCAGAGCCGGCTTATCGTACTTGAATAAGCCGGCTTTCATCACCCCTTCCCGCACGCGTGGAGATGATGGGCTTCCTCGGTATCGGACAAGTAATGTGCAAATGAGTAAATGGAAGTTTACTTACATTTACCACGAATGTAGCCATTACTCGCCAAAAGGCAACAACCCTATGGTAGGTGCTACAGTGGCCATCGCAGTGGATATAGCTGGTGCATTGAGCAAGTAATTTTAACTAATTACTAAATATTAAGTCCTTGTAATCAATGAACTGCACCCCAAAAGTTAGACACAAAACTTTTGGGGTGCAATTCAGTTCTGGCGGGGGTGTGCGCTTTGTGTATATCACTTTTGGGTCACCCTCCTCTTTTCCACATGTGACCAAACATTTGCAAAGCGTTTCTTGCTTTGATTACACCTTTTAACTACATTTGCATTGTTCTTGTGACTAATGTTCGCAAGGACAGACATATTAGTTTTAGGGCGTTTAGCAAAATTATCCCTCACTTGAATCTGGACAATTCTTGACTGTGGATAATGAGCAAGAAACGTCCACGTCTTTGGTATCTTATACCCTTAATAGGGAATATTATATCATTAGGCGTGGGCTTTGCTTATTATACAGTCGTGGCAGTCCAGAGCCAAAGTGAGATAATAAGTTAAAGTTCCCACGCCTTGTTTTATTATTGGCTTTCATCTGGGAATTGTGAGGGCAAAACAATAAAAATTACTATGAGCTGGTTTAATTTTAAAAAGGAATGGACAAAAGAAGAAAAGATTGCTGTACTCAAATCACTTTGTTTTATAATTGGAGCGGATAAAAAAGTAGTAAATGCTGAGGAGCAGTTGCTTATAAACTATTGCCAAAAATATGGATTATATTTTGAAACTACAATGAACGAGCAAGCAGCAATGTCGCAAGATAGAATGTGTTCAATCATTAGACAACTATCAAATGAAGACAAGAATTTGATCTTAAATTATTGGAAACAAGCAGTCTCTTGCGATGGGAATATAGCCCCTGAAGAAATCGCTGTTTTAGTTCAAATGGCAGCGGACTGTGGAATAAACTTCACAACGCTATCATTAAATCCAAATGTTTAAAAGTTATCTTTCTAGCATAATTTAAACTGAGAGTACTTATGGGATTTTTCACCAAAGACACACCAACTGATGCTCTAAAACAATTAGAGAAAATCAATCAAGAGATGAGAGCTATTAGTGCATTAATACATCTTAACTACAATATGATTGATGGACGTAATCGCAATAAAATTAGAACTCATTTTAATAATATAATTAATTATGGTTCAAAATACGATAGAATTAAAAGTGAACTATCTGTATGCGATAAATTAGATTTAGAGCTAATGCAAATGCCATTATGGAATGGAGAAGATGGAAATGTACTAAAATGGGAAATGTACTTCAAAATGAACTGTGTTAAAATCCAAATAAATTAAGCATAAAATTCGTTATACGCGCAATTATTCTTCACAATGGCGAAAATCTGTTTCAAAAGTTTATTTGCAACAGCAATTAAAGCTATTTTGACAGCCTTTCCTTTTTGG
>JAFWZH010000080.1 GCA_017522515.1 Clostridia bacterium | reverse complement strand
TTAAAATTTAGGCAATCGCCATTTTGCTCGTCGTTTTTTGCTTAAAATCATATCATTTTACATGAGAAAAAGTGAGATTGCCTAAATTTCAAGAGGTGATTTTTATACAATTAAATTTGACACCACCACCGATTGGTGGTAGAATACTACTCACAACAAAATGTTGTTGTGTTCCATACCTATGAGGGATTGATACTTTTGTAATTTGGACGGTATTTGTTTCGATGTCTACCGCTGTGTGTTCCATACCTATGAGGGATTGATACTGCTTCTCGCACTTCCTCTATATCGAGGGTTTTGTGTTCCATACCTATGAGGGATTGATACGTGCTGTGGTTACACCTTTGTATGCTGTATCAAGGAAAAGGTGTTCCATACCTATGAGGGATTGATACTTTTGAATGCTGCTTTGAATGGGTAAATAGCTTGGCATTGAGTGTTCCATACCTATGAGGGATTGATACTAGGGTAATAGTCTGGAATTTTTTCCACTGTCATTTTGTGTTCCATACCTATGAGGGATTGATACTTGTATTTAACAATCCGTTTTCTGCTGTTTGTTTACCAGTGTTCCATACCTATGAGGGATTGATACTTTTCCCCATACACTACATATAACTTTTGTTCCATAATTGTGTTCCATACCTATGAGGGATTGATACCTTCATCTACGCCCAAACCGCAGTACCTACGGCAGTCTTCGTGTTCCATTCCTATAAGGGATTGATACACGGGCATTCTTGTAGTTATGGTTGTCGGCTAAAGCCTCAGCAAAAGTGTTCCATGCCTATAATCTTTTAACACCAACGCTGTCTAATTTGGGCATTGTTTAGGCAAATAAAAAAGCTGCAATATGCAGCTCTTTTTATTTATCAAATATTCTTTTTTAGACATTCACTTTATATAATAAAATCCTCAACAGCTTTTGCAGGGCCTATGTTGTCTACTATCATAGCATTGGTATCACTTATTTTATAAATAACAATCTTATCCCTTGAAGCATCTATATGCTCAGACAATTCCCTTTTCAACTTTTCTATTTGCGAGTTCGTTAGATAACCATTGTAAAGAGAGCGTTGTACCGGGACTAAATATTTTTTAGCAATTTTCGACATTTTGCCAACACGCTTTTCTGCAACATCATACGACAATATCACAAACATCATCTCACCTGCCTAAATGCTTTGTATTCACTATCTCCACGAAAAGCCCTGACAAGTTTCCGTATTTCTTCAACAATTATCGTATTATATGTCTTCTTCTCATTCTTTTCCGTTATGATGGTATCTACCTTTTCATAAAAAGCCTTTAAAAAGATATGTTTTCCTTCGTCACTGATATACACACCTTCATTTTGGGTTTTCACAAAATGCTTTAAGTCTATTTCCCTTTTGTTAATTAAAGAAAATATAACTCTATCTACAATAAGCGGTTTGAAAATCTCGGCAATATCCAAGTTGTTAATCTCGAAAGTTTACGGAAACCTCCCTGCATTTTCGCACTACGGAAACCCATTGCCGGCATTGGTTTATAGTCGCCGTTACTGATATCGCTACACAAACGCTCTCCATTTATATATATCCATGAATATGCCCCATCCATAGACATACCATCATATCCCGGTTTAAATTTTTACCTGACAAAAATTTAGCTTTTTCCAAAAGGTGTATCTCTGTTAAATATATCATTTATCAATTTTATCACCTATTTATATTCCAACATCTATCGGACATCTATCGGATACACATATTCACCTGTTTCTTTTGACCGATACATTGTTCTTTTGAAAAATAGTTCGCCCATGGGCATTAATACCTTTCTCTCAACATTTTTGTTGCACCAAAAGATTCATTTCTTTTCTTAGTTTACTTTTACAAAATTCTTCATCAGTGTACTCAATTACTTTTGATATTAATTTTTAGATAAATCCAAATATGATTTGCTCAATAATTTTCGTGTTAGCGCAAATATCTGCCAATCCTCTAAATGGGGCTCCGTTCTTTATTTTTCTTTAAAATCCCAAGATTTATTTTACACTATCCGCAACAATATCCGCATAACCCACAAGCGTTACATTGCCCCTTTTGTTTGCTTCGTCTATACAACCCTTTGTAAAACCGGACCTAGAAAACAGATACAGATGTACATTTTTGTAGGAAAACAATCTACTGCGCTTTGCAAGGGTTTCCAAGATGCATAAATCAACCTTTTCGTTCGTCCATTTACATTCTGCAAAAAGGGCGGTATCCTTATCTTGTTCACCCATAATGTCGATCTCAGCCTGACATTTTCCGATAGGATCATTGCCCCACCAACGACCGAGGGAAGTAAACTCCACAGGGCATTTGCCTGTCAAAAGCAGCTTCCAAAGATACTGCTTGCAGATATCCTCAAATACTTTTCCCATATAATCGGACAGTTTCGGCTCAATGCGTTTATACACCAAGTCGGTTGCACCACGGGCAATAATAGAATTGTTCTCTAATACAAAACGGTGCCAGAATCGAAACATATTATCCTCAATAGAATAAACTGATTTACGAGATTCCTTTTCGCCATAAGGCGTCTCTTTTTGCACGATACCGAGATTCATCAAATTCTTAATATAGGTAGAACAAATATTGGTGTCTTCGCCCACTTTACTTGAAATCTCTGACATACGGGAAGCTCCCGCGGCAATCGCAGTAATAATCGCAGTGTAAATAGCAGGCTCACGCACCTCCTGTTTCAGGAGATTTGTCGGCTCTTCGTATAAGAAGGAGATTGGATTCAAAAATGTATTTTTAATATTATCCTCAACACTTAAAGTGTCGTTTATCTGCAACAAATATTGCGGTGTGCCGCCAACAACACCGTAAATCAACGCCTTGTCCTCATCGGAAAGTTTTTTGAAATAGTGACACGTCTCTTCAAAATCAAAAGGCATGATTTTCATTTGCGCTGTTCTTCTGCCGTACAAAGGTGCCTTGTATGCAAGAACATGATCTTCCATATAGGACATAGATGAACCACAAAGAATGAGCATAAGTTTTGAAGAATCCTTATACTTGTCAATTAACAGTTGAAGAGTAGATGCGAGACTCTTTGAAGAACGGGCAACATACGGATATTCGTCAATTGCAAGAACAAGACGCTCTTTTTCAGCAAGCTTAAACACATATTCAAAAGCAGCATGAAAAGACAGAAAAGAGGTTTCCGTCTCAATTCCGCTACTGTATTCAATAATACTTTTACTGAAATTTTCGAGATTTTGCTTTGCGTTACTTTCTACACCCATAAAGTAGATAGCTTTTTTTTCGCCGAGAAACCTGTTGATAAGAGCAGTTTTACCAACACGGCGACGACCGTAAATTACTGCAAATTCAAACTTGTTTGATGTGTATAACTTTTCCAGAGCATTCAGCTCTCGCTCTCTTCCGATAAACATAATGTTACCTCCATTTTAGGATGGCTATAGTATACCACAACTTTCAAAATTACTCAAGCATGATTCGGCAAATCTAATTTGACTAATTTCTGAACTTTTATTTTTTTAATTTACTTGCTTTTTGAAATACCTTTTTATATATTACAGGCATGTTCTTTGATACAGATAGAATTGCTGTATACTGCCGCCTGTCCCGTTAAGATGGTGATGGTGAGATTGTGAGCATACGAAATCAGCGTGAGATGTCAGACCGTTAGTGCAAGGACAATTGTTTGCTTGTGGTTGATATTTACATTGACAACAGCTTCTCAGATGAAAATTTCAAAAGATCGGAATTTAATAGGATAAAACAGGATATTGAGGACGTTAAAATCGATGTTATACTTGTGAAAAACCATTCATTTCTTGGTCAAAAGCATTTGCAAGCCGGATACTACATGGAAATTTTCTTTTCAAATCACGATGTCCGATTCATAGCAGTCAACAATTTTATGAGGTTCCGTAATATGATCAACAGCTCTCGCAGAACTTACTATCATATTATTGATATCACTTATTTTATAAATAGCAATCTTGTCACAAGAAGCGTCTATATATTCAGACAACTTCACTTTCAGCGAACTTCTCCAAAAATCCACGCAATATTCCAAAGTACAGCAGACTCTTCAAGACTTACTGTAGCACAGCATCAAGTATCGTTAATCTCGAAAGTTTATGGAAACTCCCCTGCTTTCTCGCACTACGGAAACTCGTTGCCGGTATTCGTCTTTGGACTCCGTTACTTATATCACTGCACCGCCGTGCTCTATACAAGCCATCACATCCGGTTTGATATTTTTCTTGAC
>JAFWZH010000001.1 GCA_017522515.1 Clostridia bacterium | reverse complement strand
GCATTAAAATGTATTAAAATATCACTATATTTGTAACGCAAGAGGATAACGGAAAGTTATAGTTTGCAATAGATTACATTATATGTCTGTAAAGAAATCGGACACTATTTGTACCCGATTTTCATAAAGTATTGATAATCAATCAAACTTACAAACTGCATCGGGAAGTAACTAACGCCCTCTAATGCTCACGAATAAAGGCTAACGCCTACAAATAGCAACAGAATTTCCTACAAAAATAGACGAATAAATCCCGAAAGTTATACTCGACTTTCGGGATTTTTCTATGCTTTAATGTCGTCAATAAAAAAATCTCGCCTATTTTGCAATGGTGTGCAATAAGGTGCAATGGAGTGCAACGAGCTGCAATAACATGGCGAAGAGAATTGAATAGAATATTATACTAAATCAAGCAACTTTAATAGACAAAAAATGCAATGCCAACAGACATACTGCAACCAATGATGGCAAGAGATGGAAGAGGATGATTGAGATCCCCAAGACCTTATCCCTAGATATGAGTGATTACAAAACTCCCCAGCCTAGCATCAGCTAAGTTGGGGAGTTTTCTATTCGGTTGGATAAATCAATTTCCTTAACTTATTTTCAATTGCCGAAAATTCGTTTGGCATAGCACAAGATATATCTGCTAGTTGATTTTGTAATTTAGATCTTTCTTCTTCCGTAAACCCTGGCATCCTAATTTTGAAAAAACAATCTTCATATTGTTTGCATAACATATGTATACTTCTTTCTTGGGCAAACAACTCTTCAAATAACTTTTCTTCTATAAACAATTTGTTCAATACTAGATAGTTGTTAAACTCCAACTTTGCTTCATTAAAGCGTTTTCCTCTATTTCGCATAACCTCAGTTTCATTATCTCCCGGAATGAATAAGTTAGTGAAATCAGAAGCAGCACCAATCATAATAGCAAGTTTTTCATACAATTCAACAACCACATCAAATCTTTTTTGTTGAAATTTCGAGTAGTCAATTTCGTGTATTTTGTTACTCTTGCTTAAATCTGCCTTAAATGTTTCTAATTCTACTCTGAAACCCTGCTTGACTTCTTCCTCAATTTCAGTTTTTATCTTACTGACAGAAACCTCTGCAACCTTTTCACCTAGTTTCCCTATAAATTTTTTACCAAATAGAAGAGCTATCGGTAATGCCAATATTACAAGACTTAAAATAGTTTCTCCCAAGATTTGTAGTAAAGCTACCCAATTCATATGCTTATTATTTTGATTAAAAATTCTAAAGTGCTTTTGCTTTTTCTTCCACCTCTTCCAACTCGTTATATGTCAAACCCTCTTAGTAGCTTTCAAGTCAAACATCTCATTATATAGCTCAACACTTTTATTATCATCATAATATTTATGGCAATCATGACACAAAGCTATTTTGTTCAGCGGATCTTCTGAATTGATTCCTGCAATACAAACATTCTGCAACATTATTTTCTGTGCAGGAGTAGGGCTGTTCGGAAACACATGAGCAATTTCATACCCCTTGACAAATTTACCATCCTTAGTCCTCGAAAACGGAATACCACATTTAGGACAACAGCTATCAACTTCCTCTAAATATAGAAAAAGTTCAGAGGGAGTTGGATTCTTTCGAGCTATACAATATGTGTCAAAATCAACCATATCCATTAATTAAATATATAATGTTATCAATATGTATACGTACGTTATTTAATAAGCTTTCGCACTAAAATATATACATCTGATCCAATATTTGTAGGTAAATCTTCTCCTTCTACGTGATACTTGGCTGCTGTTCTAATGGCCGAATAAGTATGAGGAATGAAATCTTCCGCTTTAGGTCTTTTATTGTATGCATGACCTATCAATTCTTCCAATACAGTATCTATATGGTGTTTCTTGTTAGAAATCTTAATGTTTTCTTTGATCTTATTTAGTTCATCTTCTGAATATCTCGTCAAATCAGTATGATGAAATATTAACCATATTTCAAAGCATGGGTTACTCATTGCTATGAAGAAATTATCTTCATTCTTGCAGTCTTCTACTAATTTAGATAAATCAATATGATGAATGCTTTCCCACTGGTCCCTATCAATAATTAACCAAAACTCATCCGTTGAACGGAAATTAAATTCTTCCTTTGCTGCCTTGAGTAAAGATTTTACCACATTAGGATTTGAACCTAATGCCGCAGTTTTTTTTCTACTTAAAGGAATAGTCTCAATTAATCCACAATCATTAAATAAACTTGATGCTCTTAATGACTCAAAATAACGCTTTTCTGTAACGGTTCCCTCAAATGATAGGATGAAAAATTTTTCCGCATCCTTGAAACCACCTTGTCTTACAAGTTCCTGTGCTTCTCTTGGCATACGCTATTTCTTTATATCAAATAGTGAATCTAAATTTTGTCTATCACCCAATCTTGGAACACCTCGATATCTTCCAAGGAGGTAATCCTTGCGTATTTCTTTGTCAAATCTAATATTATAATCTTCCAAAGAATGAATATGACTTACTCCTCGTCCGTCTTTAACAATAAACCAAATTTCATCTTTTCGTAACAATTTTTGAGTAAGTAAAGAGGATTCGTGTGTGGAAACAATTAATTGACTATTAACGCCATCGCAATTGCTTAAAAAGATATCAAAAATATCATATATCAAATTAGGATGCAAACTTCTTTCCATTTCATCAACTAGAAAAACTTTATTACCTCTTATTAAGTCAATGATTAAAGGTATATAGTCAATTATGCGATTAGTGCCATCCGACTCGTCTGCAATATCAAAATAAGCATTTTTCGAGTCTCCACTAACTGCATGTTGTGTCATAAACTTTTGCACTTTGAGTTTTAAACGCTCAGAGCCTTTTGACTTGTTGTCTAACGAAATAATATAACTGTCTCGTTGGTTAGTTAAAAGCACTCTTGAATTTTCATCATCTTGTTTCAATAAATCCATTTTTATGCGCTCCAATAATTCGCTAGGAATTGTTTGTTTTTCCTCTTTGACGGTTTGAAGACATATTGTTTCAATACCAGTATCAAAATATTTTAACAAACCGGAATAATACTGTTTCAACTTATCATTATCAGCTGCTGCCATCAGTTTGATTCCTTGTTTGTATTTGTCAGATGGAAAGATAATGGTTAATGTAGTTATAAACCAACTAAGAACCAATTCTAAGTCGCGTATGTTTGTTACATTGCTTTTTACTTTTCGTGTAAGGATTTCATGTAAAAACAATTGATTATTAGGAGTTGCTTTGCATAGGAAATTTAAGAACTGACGTTCCTCTTCTTTATCCTGTTGCTTTAATAAGTAATTAATATCAAAAATGTTGTCTTGTTGTATTCTTTCATATATTTTTACCTCTCCCTTTTTGCTTATTTCATATAACCACTCTTCTAATATTAATTCATTATTGAAAACAAAGCCGTAGGCATAGTTCTTATTTAAAATTTGTATCTCATATTCCATCCTACTAGGCTTATTCAAGCATTCTACATCCAATCGAAACTTACTGTATTCAATAGGCAAGTTAGACGGAGTTCCTTCAATGATCATTCGTTTACCAAATGCCATTGCTTTTATTAGATTTGACTTACCCGATGCGTTTGCACCGAAAACAACACTTGTCTTCAATACTCTGACACCATTAACGGCATCTGCTTTATGCTCCTTCTTCAACATTCCTTTTCCTGGCAGCATTGAAAAAGTCACCCTATCCTTAAAAGATAGAAAATTCTCTACTGAAAAACGAATTAGCATACAATATATAGTTAAATGATTTAATTTTTCTACTTTGTCAATTGCAAATATAGTGATTTTTTCACAACAACATAACGGCTATGTATAAAATAACACAAAATCTATCACAAAAGAAGTGATTATTTCTCATATTAACAAAGTATGCAGCCTTTTTATAGCATCTACAGCCAATATTTTGCTTGAGATTAGACCTTTTGTTGTTTGGGGTGTTTGTTAATTAGAGAAATCAACAAGTTAATATCTGCCTTTTTTCGCTGGCATAAACTATTCAATACCTTTTGTCTTATCTTACACGCCTTGTATGAGTTCAGCCTAAACGCAAGCGCTATGATTACTTCAAGATTGTAGAATGTAGCCTAACTTTTAGGAGTGGTAAAATCGCATCGTTGAGTTGTTGTAGGGTTAAGTGTTCCACTCTTATATATCGCTCTGATGGTTGCTCGGAGTGTCGGGGCTGCCACCCCGAACAACTCCACCAATTCCATTTCAGACATCCATACATTGCCGCTTGGAATATTCACTTTGCCGCTTTCGCTGATTGTTATAATAACCCTTTCCATACCTATAAGTATTAAATGGCAAATCTTTCGCTAACTCTACTCTCAAACATAGATATATCGTGTTCGAGTTTGGTGTTGGTGACTTTTGCGTAAATCTGTGTTGTCGTAATATTCGTATGTCCGAGAATCTTACTCACGCTCTCTATTGGCATACCATAGTTCAAGGCTAAAACTGCAAATGTGTGCCTACTCAGATGAAATGAGGTTCGCTTCTCGATACCGCATATCTTGGCTACTTCCTTGATGCGTCTGTTTATCACATCGTGGCTGCCGATATTGAAAAGATTGTTGCCCATTCGGTATGGCTTATATCGTTTGATAATCTGCATAGGAATATCCATTAACTTGATTTGGAATTGTACACCTGTCTTTTGTCGCTTCGATACTATCCACGGAGAACCTCCCAACATCGTGATATTCTCCGTTGTCAGGTTCTTGATGTCAATGAATGATATACCTGTCCAACAGCCGAACACGAATAAATCTCTTGCCAACTCCAAATCGGAATTGTTCAATTCAACTGTCGTAAAGGCTTGTAGTTCCTCTTCTGTTAGAAATCCTCTTTCCTTGTGGTCTGGGTCAACTTTATATTGAGCAAAAGGGTTTCTTGCTATCTTGCCATTATAGTGAGCTGTGGTTACAATATGCTTCAATGGTATGGAGTATATCCATACTGATGACTGAGCCAATCCAACCTTATTTCGTAGATACAAGCAATAATCACGAATGAAATCCTCAGTAAGTTCATTCATTGCAATATCTGTACGCTTATAATGTAGTTTGATAAACTCGGCAAGATATTTTCTAACGGTGAGATACTTTTGATATGTACTCAATGAGCGGTCTTTGCCAACTCGTTTGGCAAAGGCTTCGTTCTCCTTGTCGAATGCTCGGAGCAGGGTTTCATACTCCGTTCCGATACCCTGATAGGCATTGCGTACCATTTCAGCAGTTACAAATGCCTCTCGGTCTGAAATACGCTGATAATGTTTGATGATTTGAGCCTTGATGTTATCCAAAGCTAAATTGATGTCTCTCGATTCTTTGCTCTTACCTTTTGCTCGGTTGCCTTTCACATCCCAAAGTTCCTTTGCAATGGTACGCTTACAGCTGAATTGGGCTACTGAGCCGTTAATTGTCACTCGTCCCATAATGGGAACAATACCGTTTTTCTCTTTGCTTCCGTTCACGTAGAACAGCACCTTAAATGTACTTCGCATAATCTAATCTTTTTTTTGGTTACAAAATTAGTTATCAGCGAGTTATACATTGATATGCAAACTGACGCAGAACGATGAAACGTGACGACACAAAGAAAAACTTTACTCCATTATCGGGTAATGATTTGCAAACTATCCGCCTTCATTACCCCTCATTTTCTTTCATTATTGCCATTGTTCTCATTTCCAAGCTTTTCAACTTAATGCGTTATATCCCAGTTCTTAACGCATATTTTCGCTTTTTTTGCTCCGAGAACCGTAATTTTTTGATAAAAAAAATCACTAATTCTCAAACCTTCCCTTCAATGCCCCTCTATACTTAATATGAATTCACTAAAAAACAATAATAAAATGGAAACGAAAGTTGTATCATTTGAGCAGATGCCAGAGCTCATTCAAAATCTGGTAGAAAGAATTGAAGCACTTGAAAAGACAGTTCGCGAGAAGCAGCAGCCACAGCCACTCGAAGGGGAGCTGATGAGCGTGGAGGATGTTTGCAAGCTACTTGGCAAATCCAAATCTGCAGTGTACCGAACGGTGAGGTGTCACGACATTCCGTTTATCCGCCAGGGCAACAGATTGTACTTCGACCGACCGACAATCAAGAAATGGCTCGAGAAGAAACAAAATATCGAGTGCATCACCAATATGGAGGAGTTCGAAAAGTTTATGACACCCGAACCATGGCGATACAGAAATCGACGCTAGTGAGGAGAGTTGATGAATTAGGTAAAGAGTGGCAAGGCGACTTCGGTCGCCTTTTTCTTTGTTGATAATGACAAAAAAGAGCTAGATTGTCCTAGCTCTTCTGCCATTGTGTCAATTATTTGACCTCAAATTCTGCCAAAATCTTCAATTTGTCCTAAGATTGTCCACTGGTACACCTATTGTTAATATCAATTTTGCTTTTGTTTAATATTTAATAAGTTAGGAGGTGCCTATGAGATAACTCGACAAAGATTAAAGAGATGGCGGATTGCCAAACCCTGAATAACGATGGCTATGGGGTGTAAAATAACACATATGTTTCATTTTAGCGGTGCAAATATAGCAATTCGTCTCAAAATCCACAACATCGTGGTACATGTTTTATGCCGCACAAGCCATCATTAAAACAATATAAAGTATGGCAACATATTATGTAAATAAAAATGCTCAACCAAGTGGAGAGCATGAGGTCCACACCTCAACGTGTATTTTTCTACCCTCTATGGAGAATAGAAGATATTTAGGAGTGTTTAACAATTGTGCAGATGCAGTAAAAGAGGCTAGAAAGCATTATTACAATGTTGATGGTTGTGCTTACTGCTGCCCTGCCTGCCACAAGAAGTAACTATGGGTAAAAATCAGCATGTAGTTAAAACCGAAGACGGTTGGGGTGTACGAGGTGAGAACAACACTCGCATCACCCAAAAATTCGATACGCAACAAGCTGCAATTAATCGAGCAAGAGAGATAGCGATTAATCAGAAATCCGAACTTCTCATACACCGAAGAGATGGTCAAATTCGAGATAAAATCAGCTATGGAAACGACCCCTATCCCCCAAAGGGATAATAGACAACACAAAAATAGAGTCCGCTGAACACAGCGGACTCTATTATAATATCTCTCTGCTATTTTATCAAGTTGCGTGCTATGTACCACATCATCACAGGAGGGATTGCGTTGCCAATTTGTTTATACGACTTTGCCTCTGATGGATGTAACTTAAATGTATCTGGGAAAGATTGGATACGTGCTTCCTCACGAGGAGTAAAGCGTAGATACAACTCCCTATTAGCATCAACCAATAAAATTGGATCGCGGGAGTTGATACTAACCTTTGCCAAATGTGAAGTCAAAGTTAAACAGGGAGCATTTAGATCTTGCCAAAGTCCTCTCTTCATATTGTTTTTAGCATTTTTTACGCCCTGAACTGCCTTTTGAGAAAAATAATATTTTTGCTCCTCAATATCAAGTCTGTTAATAACTTTTCGCAATGGAACTGCATTATTTTCTGTGCATATTGCATCAGGAAAATGATGAGGAGCCGAGCGGAATGCCAAGCTTGCTTGAGCATTTCAGAGGAGAGGAAATCATTGCCGTCCTTTATACAGAAAACAGAGCCTTTGTCGGGGCTCTGTTTTCTGTATGGGTAGTGGCGGGAGCCACTGGAAATGGGCGGAACTGGTGTGTTCTCAGGCGCCCAATCGGGCCAGGTGGATTTGTTTTGCTTCCACCGGGCCCACTTGCTCATGGGTAAATGATTGTTAATTAGTGTTTTGTGGTTTATGTTTTGGGCCCGGTGGAAGGCTTTTTAGTCCACCTGGCCCAGAAATAGCTTCATCATCGCCCGATATTGGTGTAAACACCTAGAGGCTCAATCTCCCCCAGTATCAAACACGGCTTCATGGGACGCCACTGCAACTATGGAGCGCCGTTGAAGGATGTTGATGTTTAACGGTTGAAGCAACATTAGAATGTGAGAGACTCATTTGTCCAGAGGTATCCAAATTTTTCGGATAGTATCGGAAAAATGGGTTTCTTTCTGTACTAAAATTGACAAGTGTACTCCTGAGTCAGAGACATCTACAGAGCATTTGTCCGAGGGTATTAGAATTTTTCTAATTGCTTCGGACAAATGATAGCTATTCCCAAGTACTAATCTATCTTAACCATATATCCGAGGCTTACAAATTAATTTTGTAACCGTCGGACAAATGGCTATTATTGCTGTCAATGAATTTTCTTGGCTCTAGAAATTAGTTTTACAAGGTTCTCGGTGTGAGGTCTTGTGCCCCCAAGATTAGTCCATCTGTAAGCAAGCATCTCTTTTTCGGCACTGTTACTCTTGAATAATTTGAATACCAAATAAATTTTGTTTGCTTCTCTTTGTTCTCTTGCGGTGTCAATCTGATCAGTTCCGCTTATTCTGTATT
>JAFWZH010000079.1 GCA_017522515.1 Clostridia bacterium | reverse complement strand
CGAATTAAAATGCAATCCTTCAAATGGCTACAGATACTACATATCTTCTCCCGATACATTGAAGAACGACAGTATCCGCAAATGGCTCTTGAACTCATTTACTCTGTCCAATATGATAACGGCAGGGCACAATATGAAAGGGCGGATTTTGTTTGAGGAGATACCGCGTGGAGCAGAATATTTGCAAATAGTTATTGATGCAATGCAGAAATCGAAAGAACTTCAAGTTGATTATCAACCGTTCTATGGGCATAGAGAAACATATAACATTCAGCCTTATGCTATGAAGGTTTATCATCAACGGTGGTATGTGGTCGGTTATATTAAAGAACTTGGGAGTATAAGGAATATTGCACTTGACCGCACTCTTGAAATGAATTTGTCGGACATATCATTTATATTGCCGAAGGATTTTGATGCAGAGAAGTATTATGCCAATACGATTGGAATATTTGTAAATGAGGAACTGAAACCTACTAAAGTGAAGATAAGAGCCTATGGCAGGCAGATAGAATATTTGCGTTCTTTACCGCTTCACCGTTCCCAGAAAGAGCGTGCATCAAAGTATGGTGAATTTTGCGAGTTTGAATACAAATTATGCCAGACTCCCGAACTCTCAACCCATATACTCGCAATGGGTGAAAATGTTGAGGTGCTGGAGCCTGTGGAACTGAGAGAGGAGATAAAAAGAAGATTAGAAGAATGTTTAATTAAATATAGATTATAGAGTTATGGATTTCGCCAAAATGTTATCTCAAGCATACTCAAATGTTGGCTTAAAAATAAAACCTGATAACACACCAATATTTTATATAGAGCCGATTATTAAATTAACTGAAGAACAAGAAGAACAGTTGCTTGAAGGTGATGGACAAAAAAACAGAAATGAATATAAGCAGATAAACTCTTCAACAGGTTTAGCCGTGAATTACTATAAAGTTCTTGAAGATACAGGAAAGATTGAAGAACTTCAGTTTGAAAAAAAAGTTGAGAAACCTCTTAAAATAAAAGGTGGAAGATGTGCAAATCTTGATGTTACATATAAGAAAGAAGGAAATTTGTTTTATGTAGAAAGCAAATTCCTTGAACCATATTATTCAAGTAATGAGCATAATACGGAATCGTATTTCAAAAAAGATAATTACGATGTGCCAGATAATGATAAAGATGCTTGGTATGCTCTGTTGGTTGATGCACAGAATTACAAGATTTACAATTTTTCGCAAATATGCAGGCATTTAATGGCAATATGGCGAAAACACAAAGAAGACAAGCTTTTGAAAATCGTTTTTCAAAGTGTTATGTGGAAGATGACTGAAAAATTCATTAGTACTATAGAAGATGAAGAAAAACAAGAGATTTTGCGTGCACGCATAAAATTTATTGATGAAGAGTCTAAATCCTGCCAACATAGGATTAATGACTTTCTTAATCAAATAGGGTGGAATAATCTCACTTTTGAATGTGTATATTATAATGAAATTGTAGAGGATATTTCATCGTCAAAATATTATTCAAAATTTCGAAAACGATACTTCTTGTAAATGAATGTTCGCTTATGCAAAGTTCTTGCACATCTTCTTCTCCTCAATGCTTATAAAGACAGATTCTTTTCGTATATATTATAGAAAACCTAAAATTCAGTAATATATGGAAAAGAGGAAAATAAAAATGTGTGAGCAGTATTTTTCTATTGAAGATGAGTTGCAACTTATAATGGATATAAAATCGGGAGGGACTGAAAGGGAATTGGCTATTGAAAAACTTGCCCATTCAAAATTACGCTTCATTGTTGCTGTCGCGAAAATATATAGAGGTTGCGGCTTGTCTATGGAAGAACTTATAAGTGCTGGAAACGAAGGACTGGTGCTTGCTGCTGATAATTATGATGAGTCCCGTGGCTTTATGTTTATGAGTTACGCCGTGTGGTGGATAAGGCAAAGCATTATGCAAAAGATACAATGATAGAATAGTGCTGCACAAGCGATAATCGCGCTATAACGCATTGATAATGTGTGTTATAGCGTGGCTTTTGTTTGTGATGTGTCAAAATCTCCATTGTGCATAGGCGGGTACCCGGTTTTGCCTGCGGCGAACTTGCTCGGGCTCGGCATAATACAAGCACGCTTGTCTTCTGCATTCGCTGAACCGCAACTTTGTTTATGCTCTTTAGTATCGGTGTTTCGGTGGTCATTATTCTATTGGTTCTGTTGGTTAATGGCGTAATATGCAAAATATGCATGTAAGTTGTTCTAATGGCAAATATAAATTCATTTTTGAACATGTGCAAAAATTGCACATGTTATATTGATTAAAGTCAGTTGTCGCATTTTTGGCGTCAACTGACAGTTGATGTTTCATTCATTTCTCTTGCCACGGCATTATGCTCTTTTTGTTGTTTGAGGCGCTTGCCGTTAGCTTTTGTATTGTGTTTCTTGCGGTAAATGGTTATATTTGCGCTGCACTTGCCGTAATAAACAATACGGTTTCTTAGATATGGGCGAAACAAAGAAAGATTATTGCATTTCCTTTATTAGGTTGTTGTCAATGTTTATGATTATAACCTGTCATCTGTTCCAGTATTATGGAAGTGCTTTCTTTTATCTGTTTAATGTGGGTGTGCCTCTGTTTCTTATTATTAGCGGGTATTTGTACGGAGCAAAAAGGATTGATTCCGCGGGCGGGTTTATTCTAAGGCAATTCAGGAAGATTCTTGTTCCTTATTGGGTTTTTATTCTTGTGGCATCGGCATGTTATTGGGTGTTCTCTCCTGAGTATATAAATTCCGCGATTTTTTGGAAGGCCTTCTTTACTGTGGGCACAATAAACGGAATTGGGCATCTTTGGTTTGTGAAATATATACTCTTCTGCTATTGCCTGCTTCCGCTTTTGAATGCCGTTAGGGAGAGGGTGCGAAGTGGGATTGCAATGGTTGCTGTGGCTGCTGCTTCAATGCTGTTTGTAAGTTTCTTTTTTACGGAATGTCCCTTCCTTGACGGGGTTTTTGTGAACTGTTTTGTGCTTGGGTATTTTATGCGCAATGTTGAGTGCGGGCTGAACGGCAAGAGTGTTGTGCTATTGTATGCGTGTATAATTATGGTTGCTGTTGCTGTGAATGCAGAGAGGGTGGTGCTGATTGCCGGTAATATGCCGGCGTATCACTGGAACGGCGAATTCAACAAATATGCACATCTGCTTTTGGGTGCGGCCTTGTTCATTTTGCTGCACAGGCTTGTTGTGATTGCCAAAGGGAATAGAGTGCTTGACTTTTCCGACAGATACTCTTACTGCATATATCTGGTTCATCAGCTGTTTATTCTGTCGCCGTTTGCGGTAATGGCCCTGACGCAGATAACTGCTCTGAATATTCTTTTGGCGTATGCCCTCAGCTGTCTTGGAGGATACTTGCTTTGCCGTGTTGCAAGTCATTTAGCGTGAAGCCGAATTCGTAATCAATTTGTCTGTTATTTGCAATGATTGTCAGCTCGGCCGTAATTCTAGAATTGTTCTTGACGTATTCATATACTTCAGGGTCGTAAATTGCCGGGGGGAACGGTGCGGGTATGCTGCCTTCAATTTTGCCGTCGGGGGGAATAACGGTTGGAGTGCTCTTGTTTTCAGTTTCGTAAACAGTTGCTCTTGATAATGACAGTTGCTGTTCGATGTGCGGACGGCAAACGCTGTATGCACTTGCTTTTTGTATAATCATTTCCCTGCCGGTTTTGTTTCTCAATGTATAGTGGAAATGCGAAGGTGAAAGTGTCCATGTAACTGCAATATTTTCATCGCAATGTCTTTTTTTAATGCCACCATCGTCGGCAAATGTTTCACATATTGCTCTTTTGGTGGCGCTGCGCCGGTACTGGGGCTCGTTTTTGACTGGTTCGCTGTTACCTGATTTTGCAATGATAAACAGCATTGCAATGTAGATTGCTAATACAATGATAATGGTTTCCATTTGCTTGTGATTTATGGTTGGCTCATTGCCTTGAGTTGCGCAAAACATAAAAAAGAAAGCGCAGACTCTCGTCATATGCAGTCCTTGGTTCACCACAAACCATAGTTCTATATGTGAAAGCCTGCACTATAAGTGCCTACTCTCAATAGAACTATTATTTTGCTCCTGATGTTTCCGAGGTGGTGATTTCAGACTGCTTTGAGCAATATATATATAAAAATGTCATGGCTTTATTTGCCGTCAACGCAAAGTTAAGTAAAGTTTTTATAAATTCAAATAGCTTCTTATATTTGCAAAAGAAATGTTTTTAATTCAAATGAAAAGCTATGCCTGTAAATAAACAATATTTTCTTCCATTGGTTGAGGAATTCTGTAAAAAAGCTGTGGATTTAGGCGAAGAATCGTATCCGCCTCATGGTTTGTTTGTTCCATATACGTTTGAGAAGTATGAAGAGGCGCCCATAAAGATTTTTTATGTGGGGAGGGACACTGATGGGTGGATTGAGTTTAAAGAAATGATGCAGGACTTCAAGAACGGAGAACTGGACAATTATTTGCAGAAAAACTCTAATGTTGTAACAGTTCAGGGCAGGAATAAGGAGGGTGCTGATGAACACAGCCTGAAAGAGGGGTGGAACATAAACAACCGCTGGTCGTTTTGGACTTTTTGCCAAAAGCTGCATCTTTATATCACTATGCATAAAAAGGATGTGGATTTATGCGAACTTACTGATGCCGATTATCAGTCAATAGAGCAGATGGCGTATGGCAATCTCAACAGCATTGAGCACGATAGGACATTGCAGAAGATGGGAACATGGCAAGATATTACTGATATTTCAAAATTTCAGCTGTTGCGCGAGGAGTCGCGCAAAATTGACCGTCTAAGGCATATTATTGAGGCGTATAGCCCCGACTTGATTATTGTGCTGAACTGGGAGGAGCGGGATGATGTTTTTGAGGGGCTTGAGTACCGGTGGGAGGAGCAGTGGTATGAGGATAAATTAAGGGCTGTTTATAATATAACCGGATACAAAACCAAAGTTTTATGGTCTTTGCATCCGGCGCGGTTCAGCTACGAATCAATAAGTCCTTGTGATATGATTGAGTATTTGGGCAATACGGCAAGAGAACTGTTGGCGTTATAAAGTCAAGTGATGCCTTGTTTCTAATATGGTTATTTCCCTTGCTGGCTTGTCAGTACATCGTATGCGAGCAGAACATCCTCCAATGCCTTCTTTTCGTTGCCTGTGATATTTCGGGTATGGGTATACTTGCCGCTCAAGCGCATTTTTATTGACTTGCCATTTACCATCTTTTTCAGGTAGGCAAGCAGTTGTTCGTCAACGCCTACATCAATCCACTCCCATACATAACCGCCTGAGTTGTCACTTTCCTTATTCCTGTATCTGTTGAAATTTATCTCCTTGGTTTCTCCGTCATACGAAAGGTATGCATTCTCAAAGAATATCCAGTCATCGCCATTATATGACATTTTTAGCCTTAACCACGTTTGGTTGTCCTTTTGCCCAATGTAAAGCGATGCTTTGTTTGTATTGTCATAATGAGTAAAGTAGGGATTGTAATACCATGTAATCCCGCTTATATCGTCATATTTTTTCTTCAGTTTGCTCACAGCCTTCATCCTCTTTGCTTTTTCTGCTTCAATCAGGGCATTCTGTTCGTCAATCAGTTTTTGCAGGGCCAATTTTGCGTTCTTGCACTCTGCAGAGGCTGGATGATATTTCTCTAAACTTTTGCAGATGCTTTTTAGAGTGGCAATCTCTTTGCGCCCGGCAGCTTCTGCCGCCTTGGCGTACAATTTGTCGGGAGTGTTCCTGTAGTTCTCAATTTCTTTCTCCAGTTTGGCAATTTCGTCCTTCATTTTGGCAACCTCCTTTTCCAGTTCCTTATTCCTTGCTGAGAGGTTTTCGCTTTCAGGCTGATTAGAGTATTCGGAACTGCATGAGAGGAATAATAGCCCGGCAGCAAGCATTAGCAATGATTTTTTCATATTGCGGTGTCTGTGGTTTATTATAGTTGTGTGTTTTCTTTATGTGGTACAAAACCGTTCACAAACTTAGTGCAAATAGAGGCATTTTGCAAATTATTGCAACCGTTTTGCTGTTTTAATGATGCTCAAATATTAAACCGCAGTTCTCGCGGCCTGATAACCGCCTGCCTGATTTAGGTGTGGCCTATGGCTCTGCGATTCGCTCGGAAGGAGTAATAAAAAAATGGAACCGCAAGGTTCCATTTTTTTATTACTCCCACTCGACTAGATATGTTAAATTTGGATTAAATATTTTAACTTTATTATCAATACTTTAATACGGAATTTTGTCCTTGAATGAGTGAACTGGTGTCAAGAACTGGTGTCGAAAGTTTTCGTTACTGTAAAAATATCATTAACTGTTTATAGTTGCGTTTGCGTGTAGCACCCATTATGATGAATAAATCTATAATATTCCAAATAATAGGAATCAATAACCACCCAAATATCCATACGAATATTAACAGAAAAATACCTAATCCTATATTACCGATATAAATACGTCCTGCTGCAAGGAAAAAACTTAATATAAAAGCTGTTGTCGGATTCTTGTATTCTATACTCATTGCCATAGTAACCTTATCGGGATTCTTGGTCAATAACTCTTTTATTTGCGGTATGGTATGTTGAGGAAAATATTTGTGGTTTATCGCAATAAATAAATCAATTTTATTCTTTATTTCTTTATCTTCTTTATTGTTAATAGGTGCTCCGCATTTTGGACACGATATTGCTGTATCCGAAATTTCGCTGTTACATTGCGGACAATTGATAAATGTTGCCATAGTTTTAATTATTTATAGTTAAACATTAAGTTGCTTGTTAAGGGTCTGTTGCTTAACTATAAAAGAAAAGCGCAGACTTTCGCCAACGCTCTCAGGCTCACCACAAGCCGAATATACAATGGTTCAGTCTGCACCCATAGGTACAAACCCAATTGTATATTCTTTTGCTCGTTTCTATTTCGAGGTGGTGATTCGAGAGCGATTGAGCAAATATTTTCAAATGTCTTGTAAATGGATAAATAACCAATTACTTCGCAAATGTAGTGCAAGCGAATGAAATAATGCAAATTTATTTGCAATTATTTTACAATGAGCGCCGCCTACATTCAACAAACTTAAATATAACCAAATAATTTAATGCATTCGTTAAAATGGAATATATTTTTGAATAAAGTTATTGCTCCTGGCGAAGCCGGGAGCAATAACATATAAACAAAATTCAAATTAAATACTGAACTCTCTTTTCACTCTCTGCGCTGTACTAACGCTAACGCTTGATAACTTTGCTGTGTTTCGTACAGAATAACCGCGCTTTAAGATTTAAGACATAATAGTAAAAATGGTTAATTAAGTATGTCAGCAAAAAGTTTTTTATTTATATTTGCGGTAAAATCGGGAATTTGGTTTGCACTTGCATTGAAAAATATTGAATGATTTTCGATATTTCTCAGTTGTTCGTGTTATATATATGCTTCAATCATTATAATTCTACGTGTCAAAATATGCTCGATAGTATCAAGGATATTCAAAAACAGTATGAAACAGGAGAATATCCTGTTCTTGTAATGTGCAGCGACAAGAATGAGTATGTGTGTAAGTATATGCGTTCTTTAAATCCTGCGTATAAGCTTGTGTGTGAATTCATTGGTTCTCATCTTGTTGAAAAATGGAATATCCGTTCTCCGAAAATGAACTTGGTGAAAATCAAGGCTGAGCATTGGAGTAATTTTTTATCGACAAATTGTATCCGTACTGCACCTGCGTTGGGGTATATGATGCTCGATAGTGTTGTTGATATTACACAGACAACGTATAGTCATATACAACTGTCAAAAAAAGTTCTTGTGCAATTGCTAAAGATTGCTCTTTTTGACTTTTGGGTAGCAAATGAAGACCGTACATATAACAATGCAAATTTGCTGTACGATGTTAAATGCGATGAACTTGTTTCTATTGATTATGGCGGAATATTCAATACCTCGACATTTGAATATCCTATGTGTCAATTGACAATGACAGATACGATATTGTATGCAGAAATTTTCAAACAATTTATAAATAGATATTCAAAGAATGAAATTAGGGCTGTTGCTGTAGGGTTGGATGACTATTATAGAAAGTCGGTTGGTAATTGCAGAGGTGTGCTTGAAAGTATGATTTCGAAAATACCATTAGAATGGAAAGTTGATAATGATATTATACTTAATAAACTGATGCAACTGTTTGATGAATCGTGGATGGATGAAGTGTGGACGAATTTTGTTGAATGTTTAAATGATAATATAAATGAATAAGTTGCAATATAGCATAATTTTTGGTGAAATTAGACCCGAGATTTCTGAACGATTAAGTCTTGGAGTCATTGTTGTTGATGGTGAAAATATTTCTGTTAAATACTCAAACAAGAAGCTGCAAGTCTTGAAAAGTTTGTATTCTAAGAAGGAATACGACTTTGTTGGAAGGGTTGTTAGAGGATTGTCTAGGAATAATAAAATACCTTCAGAAGGTATAGTCAATTATTTATCACGATACTCTAATAATTTACTATCTATTTCAAAATTGCAATGGATAGATTTGGAGGCAAATGAAAAGAGTAAACAATGGTTGTATGATACATATGTAAAGGTGGGTTAAAAAAACACCTTGTGAATAAAACAAAAAAGAAGAGCTTCGGCTCTTCTTTTTTCATTATAAATGTTATTGCTGTTGTCCCCTTTGGGGTCATCCCATTGAGTCCATTGTTTTTGTCTTTGACAATCGCAACCCACGCGGCATAACCTTTGGCTATGCTGCGCGTGACCATTGCTAAACAATGGCCTCTATCATCGCTTCGCGATAATTGAAGTTATCGTTGTTGCCGATGGCAACCGTATCCCGCACGGCACAACTTTCAGCTGTGCTGCGTGCGACTAACTGCTATAATTTCTATATAGGCCATTTTTATATTAAAATGTTTGTCCCCTTTGGGGCCATCCCATTGACCTAATCGCAGTTGCTTCGCAAGTGCCACCCACGCGGTGCCACCTTGCGGCACTTCGCGTGACCTATGGCTCTGCGATTAGCTCGGTGGGAGTAACAAAAAAAGAGCCGAAAGGCTCTTTTTTTGTTACTCCCACTCAATAGTAGCGCTTGGCTTGGGGGAGAGGTCGTAGCAGACGCGGTTGATGTTGGGCACTTCGGCCAGAATGCGGTCGGTGATTTTCATCAGGATGGGCCATTCAATCTGCTCTATGGTTGCTGTCATTGCGTCTACTGTGTTCACGGCGCGGATGATTACGGGCCAGTCGTAGGAGCGTGCGTTGTTGCGTACGCCTACTGACTTGAAGTCGGGGACTACTGTGAA
Organism: Clostridia bacterium; assembly: GCA_017522515.1. Next base: position 2,865 of record JAFWZH010000079.1, on the reverse strand, counting down.
GTATTGCCATACTTTCTTGTCGAGGCCGGCGGTTTTGAACTCTTCGCGGAGGATTGCGTCTGCTTCGCGCAGTGCTTCAAGACGGTCGCGGGTTATGGCGCCCAGGCAGCGTACTCCAAGACCTGGGCCTGGGAACGGCTGGCGGTATACCATGTCGTATGGCAGGCCAAGCTCAAGGCCGCATGCGCGCACTTCGTCTTTAAAGAGCTGGCGTATTGGCTCTACAAGCTGGAACTGGAGGTCTTCGGGCAGGCCGCCTACGTTGTGGTGCGACTTTACCATTTTTGCTGTTTTTGTGCCGCTCTCTACAATGTCGGGGTAGATTGTTCCCTGTCCCAGGAAATCTATTCCGTGGAGCTTGCGCGCTTCCTCTTCAAATACGCGTATGAACTCGCCGCCTATAATCTTGCGCTTCTCCTCGGGGTCGGCAACGCCTTCGAGCTTGCCAAGGAAGCGGTCGGTAGCGTCAACGTATACAAGGTTTGCGCAGAGCTGCTTGCTGAATACGTCAACAACAGCTTCGCTTTCGCCTTTGCGCATGAGGCCGTGGTTTACATGCACGCATACAAGGTTCTCGCCAATAGCCTTGAGCAGAAGGGCTGCTACTACAGAGCTGTCAACACCGCCTGAGAGTGCAAGCAGCACCTTTTTGTCGCCTACCTGGCGGCGGATTAGCTCAACCTGGTCGTTTACGAAGTTTGTCATGTTCCAGTTCTTCTCGGCCTTGCATGTGTTGAGCACGAAATCCTTGACAGTTTCCTTAACGGCCTCTACATCGTTGCCTATTTGGGCTGTCTTTACATCGCACAGCGCCTTGTCGTGGCCGGCTGCCATTATGGGGAAGCCTGCGCTGTAAATGTCGTGGTTTACATCAATGGCAACTCCGTCTATTACATTGTTAGGGCCGCCGTTGATTATTATGCCTTTTACATTGGGAAGCGCCTTGAGTTCATCGGTTGTGATGTCGTGAGGGTAAATCTCGCTGTACACTCCAAGTGCGCGTATGGCTCTGGCAAGCACTGTGTTTTCGTGGCTGCCAAGGTCTAAGATGACAATCATGTCCTGTTTCATATTCTTGAATATATTGATGGTTCTTATGTTGTTGCGAAGTTACTGCTTTTTCTTGTTTCTGACAAGAGAGCGCTTGCTAATGTTTTATAAAAAAGAGAGAGTGAAACCGCATGGCTTCACTCTCAATAGGGCGTTATTATTTCTTCTCCTTCAATAGGTCGCGAATTTCGGTGAGAAGCTTCTCTTCAGCGCTTGGCTGCGGAGCAGGTGCCGGTGCAGCAGGAGCAGCGGCTTCCTCTTTCTTTCTTTTCTCGGTGAGCTTGGTTATGACGCGGATTGTTACAAAGATTGACAGTGCAATGATGAGGAAGTCAACTACAGTCTGTGCAAAGTTTCCGTAAAGGAGTGCAACCTCGGGCTTTACAACCTTGTCGCCTTCCATTACAGCCTCTTCAAAAATGTACTTTGCAGTCTTGATGTCAACATCGCCCATAAGAGTACTGATAAGTGGCATGATGATGTCGTTTACCAATGATGTCACAATCTTGCCGAATGCGCCACCGATGATAACACCGACAGCCATGTCAACTACGTTGCCTTTCATTGCGAAGGCTTTGAAATCTTTAATGAATCCCATTGTTGTTCTATTTTTAAGGTTAATGATTCTCTGCGAAATTTGCGTGCAAAGATAAAAAGATTTATGTAAATAAGTAAGAAACTGTTAAATTTATTTTTAAAATGCAGCCTTGAAAATATAAATATACGATTGAATATGCAGTTTCCTGCATTTATGTGGGATGAATGTAGGGATGTGCAAGATGTGTTCATCTTGTTATATTTGTCATATTTCCATGTTCTGATATTCAAATATTTTTGTCACTTGCATGTTTTTCCCTTAAAAATGTTATTTTTGCATAATGTACAAATAATGGGGCATGTGCTCCGTTGTGTGCTATCATGAACAATTAAAAGCATATGACTATGAATGCAAGGAGTTTTCTTATCGCAGTTGTGGCGTTTTTATCTTTCCTGTTTGTGCCGCAGTGCTCTTCTGCGCAGTTCGGCAAAGGAACGGTAATACAGCTTGTGAACAAGAGTACAGGAAAAGCTGCGGCCGCCAATGCCTCTAAAATCAGTTGTGTTGACCGCAACAGTGCCGACTATTCGCAACTTTGGTATGTAGAGGCGCGTTCATACAATGCAATCCCCATTGGCTACAAGGTCAGGCTGCGCAATCTCAGTAACGGCCGCTATCTGCAGGGCAACAATAACCCCTCGTCTCTTTGGAGTACCGTGAAAAACACAGGTACATATACAGAGCAGTATAACGGCGAGGATACCAAGTTCACCACAGAATTATGGGAGGCTGAAAGAGATGGTTATTATACATTGGGCGTGGATAACAAGAAAACCGGCAACACCGATTATTACTACGATAAACTGCATTGTGATGCTTCGGGAACTTGTGTCAGTTGGATGGGCTCCGCCGATGCATCATTATGGAGTATCGAGGTAGTGTCGGGTGTCGATGTGCAGGCCCAATGGAACAAATTGGCCGAGTTTGAGAATATGGCAAACCGCAAGGATGAGTTCCAAGGCTACCTTAACACTCTCTTTACCGATAACCTTTGTACCGAGTTGCGCAGTGCTTACAAGTCGCAGAGCGCACTGGTTGCCTCGTCGGCATATCAGGCATTACCCCAGGAACTGAAGGATATGGCTCTCAAGGTGTGCAATGGCAATTGGGCCGAAACAAACAGGGACAACAGTAATGTTTCGTGGACAAGCACTGCTGCAAAGCGCTTCAGGGTACAGACTATTGAGCCGTATTCGGTAGCCGAGGAGATAAGCAAT
>JAFWZH010000012.1 GCA_017522515.1 Clostridia bacterium | reverse complement strand
TCAGGCAGTACAGTATATACAGTTGAGGGTAACACAAGTTCAGCTACAATTTCCACAAACGGTGGTGCTGTTGCAGCTAAATCTTACTCAATCAGCAATACTTACATTAGATATATTTGTAAGCCTGCTTATTCGGGAACAAGCATTTCAACAGGTTCAAGCTCAAGTTCTTCAAGCTCAAGTTCTTCAAGCTCAAGTTCAACAAGTGCATCTAACTGGATTCCCAGCAGCATTAAGAACATAGTATTTGATGCTAATTACTATTATGAAAAGAACGGAGATCTCAGAAATGCTTTTGGTAAAGACGACGCTAGGTTATACAAGCACTTTAATGAGTTTGGTGTAAAAGAAGGCCGTCGTGGCAGTGCAGCGTTTGATGTTAAAACATACGTAACACAAAACGGAGACCTTAAGGCAGCGTATGGTACAGACTACAAGACAGCTGTGCTCCATTTTGCAAGCTTCGGTATAAAGGAAAACCGTGTTACTGCTCCTGCAGTTGATCTCGGAACAGGCTTTAAAGCGAAAATTAACTTGACAAATGCTTCTTTGAACTTGTCGCTTTCAGGCACAAACGTTATTTCTTATACACCAAGTGACGCTGCAGCTCAGATTTATACTTTTGAGCGTCAATCTAACGGATCATATAAATTGATTAACTCTAAGACAGGTCAAGTATTGGCAGTTTCCGGAGACTCAAAGACATCAGGTGCAAATGTTTTAATTGAAAATAGTGATAATTCAAACGGTCAGCGTTGGTATATTTACGAATACAGCAGTGGCGTTTACATGCTCCGTCCCGTATGCGCAACAGGTCTTGTGCTTTCTGTAGCTTCGAATTCTACAGCTGCAATGGCTAATATTCAGGCAAATACACACACCGGTGCTGCAGGACAGAAATTCAAAATAACTAAGGTTGCTAATGCAACAGGTTTAGTTCCCGTCAACCTTGGCGATAAATTCTTCGCAAAAATCGGTTCTGCTTTAGTAAATAAAAACTTAACACTTTCAGGTAATAATGTTGTTATTTATTCACCAAGTAAGGCATCTGCTCAGACATGGAGATTCTTAAAGGATGCTTCTGAGAACGCTTACACAATTATCAACCAAAAGACAGGTAATGTTCTTACAGTTGACGGAACAGCTGAAGGCGCAATTATTACAACAAAAGCTAATACAGATGCTACTTCTCAAAAATGGTACATTTATCAGAAAGATGGCAAGTATATGCTCAGTCCTAAGAGCCTTACTTCTTGTATACTTGATATTTACAACGATGAAACAGCAGATGGTACAAAGCTCATTGCATGGCACAATAAGAACGATGGTTCTTTGAATCAGCTCTTTACTATTACAAAAGGCGACTTCTTCAACTTGGTAGATCCTATTGATGTTGGAACAGGTTTCACAGCTAAGATGACATGTAGCTATACTAATTTGAACTGGTCACTTTCAGGAACAAACGTTATCATTTATACTCCCAGTGACGCAGCAGCTCAAAAATACGTATTTGATCGTCAAAGCGATGGCAGCTACAAACTCACAAATACGAAGAACAACTACGTTCTTACAGCAGAGGGAACATCATCAGGTGCTAATGTATCGATTACAGGTAACACAAATTCCACTAACCAAAGATGGTTCGTATATATGAGAGAAGGCGGCTACTATTTCCGTGCAGCAGGTACTTCGAATTGTGTTCTTGCAGTTCAGGGTGATTTAGCTACAGCTACAATGACTAATGTTTACATTGAAACTTTGAACAACTCAAAAGATCAAAGATTTATTATAACAAATCTTAATACAACCGGTAGCTCAGGCTCAACAAGCAGTGGTTCAAGTTCTTCAGGCAGCACAAGCACAGGCGGTAACGCTTATGCAACAGCATATCAGATGGAAGTTCTCCGTAAGATTATGTACGCTGTAGAAACAGGTGGTCAAGTTTACGGTAATGCAGATTATGCTGACTTCACAGAGGCATATACAAACACATCACAAGAACATGCAATCACAATCGGTGCAGGTCAGTGGTTTGCAACAGAAGCTAAGAGACTTTTGAATACAATTCGTACACAGTATCCTTCAAAGTTTGCATCTCTTGATACAGCAGGTATTGCTTACGACCTTGATAATGCTAACTGGAGCACATATAAGCTTTCAAAGACATCTGCAAAGGCTAAATGTATCGTTAAGATTATCAGCTCTGCAGAAGGTATTAAATGTCAGGATCAGCTTATAGATGAGCAAATGGAGAAGTTCTTAGGTGAAGCTGCTAGCCTTGGTGTTACAGAAATCAAAGCAAGAATGATGTGCGCTAACTTAAGACATCTTGGTGGACTCAGTGCTGTTAAGCGTGTACTTAACAAAACAAAGACACCTTATACACTTGATAATATCTATGCTGCATTACAGACAGATACAGGAAACCAAGTTGGTACATTTAAATCCAGAAACAGCAAAGTTTACGGATGGTTGGTTAAGTACATTGGTTAATTGATTGTTTGACATTTGTTTTAACGGATTGCTTTCGGGCAATCCGTTTTTTTTAGGCGTTTTTTTGTTCGAAATATGACTAAATTGTAAACTTCATGGTATTTTCCAAAAAAATTACAGGAATTTATTGACAATTGCTCAAAAATTGTTTACAATTTGTACATTGATTTATGCGCCTGATTGTGGCAGGTGCGTGCGGTGAATTAAATAATTTTACACGAATTTGTTTATTTAGGATTAGTGAAAATGTTCGTTGTTTTTATTAATTGTCGATTTTCGGATTTTTGTTGAGTTGTTTTTTTACTGAAGAAACCACAGTTGTAAAATTAAAAGGAGGCTATTCCGAAATGAAAAAAAACATTAATCGAATCGTGGCGATATGTTTAGCTCTCGTTATGTGTGCACTTCTCGTTCCTGTTCAGGCAGAAGCATTAACATATAGCGGCTCATCGTCATACAAGTCAGGCAAGTATTACACTGCTCTTACAAAGGTATCACTTACAGGTAACCAACGTACAGACATTGTAAACATTGCTAAATCACAGGTAGGTTACCAAGAAGGTAGCTCATCTTCACAACTTGCAGGTACTACATACGGCGGTGGC
>JAFWZH010000078.1 GCA_017522515.1 Clostridia bacterium | reverse complement strand
GGTGGATGCCGGTGTTCTCGGTGTGGTGGAATTGAAGCTGACCGACAAAAACAAAAAAATCGCCGCCGCTGCATACGAGTACAAAGCAGTACATCGGTATGCAAACGACGACGATGAATGGGGAGAAATCTGTTTTAACTTTTCTGCGGGAACAGCGCAGATCGTAAAACTGGCAGACGGCGATATGAGCAAAACAAACATGTTTGCGAAAATTACAATCCGCAAAATTCTGGAACTCTCCATGAGCGAGCTTCCGAAGAAATTGACGATTCCATTTGATTTGGAAATGGAGAGAATACGATACGGGAGCTGATCGCTGCGGCGGGGTTTTATATACCTCTTGCGCCCCCGTTGGCACTGCCACCATACACACGAACAGTCGGATTTTGCTCAAGGCAAATTCCTTATAAATATAATTCAAATAAGCAAGTTTTGCTGTAGTGCTAAGCATTTACTAAGGTTACTTTGATACAATAAAGAAAAGGAGGTGTATGTATGAGGATTTTGTATGCAGAGGATGAACGAGGTTTATCTGAGGCAGTTGTAGATATTTTAACATATCATCATTACACAGTAGATGCGGTATATGACGGAGAAACCGCTTTGGCATATGCGCAGTTAGAGGAATACGACGGTATTATACTTGATATTATGATGCCGGACAAAAGCGGCTTGGAAGTTCTGAAAGAACTTAGAAAGCTTGGATATAAAACACCTATTATGCTTCTCACGGCGAAAGCAGAAATAAAAGATCAAATTCTTGGTCTGGATACCGGTGCCGACGATTATTTACCTAAGCCGTTTTCCATGGAACTTTTATTGGCACATGTGAGGGCGTTGTTGCGCCGCAGACCGGATTACATAGCAAAGGTATTGATGTTCGGTAATGTCGAACTGGATCAGGAAAGTCATGAGATGTATGTTGGAAATCAAAGTACAAGCCTTGGTAAGTTGGAGTACCAGCTTATGGAACTCATGATGCTCAATCACGGACGCTATTTTTCAACGGAAGAACTTCTGTGTAAAGTATGGGGTTACGATACGGAAGCACAGCCAGGTGTTGTGTGGGTATATATTTCCTATCTGCGGAAAAAGCTTGCCGATTTAAATGCTGACATCAAAATCGTTCTAAAGCGTGATGTTGGATACACATTGGAGGCACACAAATGATTCGTAAACTGAAAAAAGAATTCATTTTTACAGCTATGATTGGCGTTTCCATTGTGCTGATAGCCTTGCTTGGAACACTAAATGCCATTAATATTCATACGATATATGGAGAAATTAAAGAAACACTACTCTTGTTGTCCGAAAGTGTGGATAAAAAGTTTTCGGATTTTGAGGATATTGAAGAAGATTTTTCTTTTACAGACTTCTTAGAAGATCCGAAAAACAGGCAGGATATGATCCTGTCATCCAATTTTTTCGTTGTCCGAATGGATGCGGATGGCAAGCCAATCTATGTAAATACCAAACAGATTACTTCTTTAACAGAAAATGAAGCAACCCATTTAGCTGTTAAAGTACAAGCACACAAAACTCCCTTGGGAACGTACGGAAGATACCGCTTTCATATTACCAATATTGGAGGGATAAAAACCATTGTGTTTTTAGATATCTCCGAGGAAATCGTATCATTTTTGAGGATTTTGCTTCTGTCGTTGGGGCTTGGCATTGTTTGCTGGGGACTCATGCTGATTTTGGCAATCAAGTTATCAAACAAAGCTATTTCTCCGGTTGCAGCAAGCATTGAAACACAAAAACAATTTATTACAAATGCCAGTCACGAACTGAAAACTCCCGTGTCTGTCATTTTATCGAATGTAGAAGCATTGGAGTTATATACAAGCCAAACGAAGTGGAGTAACAACATAAAAAACCAATCATTGCATTTGACAAAAATGGTTCAGGATTTGTTGACGCTGTCCAAAATGGACGAAAAAGCACTGACAGTCAATACTGAAGATATTCCTGTCAGCGATCTGCTGCAAACAGAATTGAATGCATATCAAACAAGAATTAACAGCAAAAACATTACTCTGTATTGTGATTTGGATGACAACATATGGGGAGTGGCGGACGGAGACCAACTGGAAAAGCTTTTCGCAATTTTGATCGACAATGCGATAACATATGCAAATAAAAACGGAACCATATGGGTCCGTTTGAACGAAAGAAAACAGCACTTTGTATTTGAAATTGAAAACACATGTGATGTTCTTCCGGATGTTCCACCCGAAAAGCTGTTTGAACGCTTTTATCGAGCAGACAAAACACGGCATTATGGCGAAGGAAAGTGTGGAATCGGATTGTCAATCGCTAAAGCTATTGTTGACTCACACAATGGTAAGATTGATTCCAATTATCTTCCGGAAAATAGAATCTGCTTTACGGTATATCTGTAAAATAAATGCTGTAAATCCCACAATCGTATAGATAAACTGCGCATAAAAGGATGATCGTACTTTTATGCGCAGTTTTTTTATATACAGCTGTGTCTTCTAAGCTTCCACTAAGGCTGCGATTATAAAATAAAATAGAATAAGTCATTATGCGAGGTTTTTGTATGAAAGAATTATTTCATATTTTTAAATGGAACTATAAACGGTTCTTCTCTAACCGGAAAGAGACCGAGTGGCTGGAAGAACATTATTCTGAAAACCATTCTTATTGCACAAATGCTATTTCATCTATCTTGAAAAAGCATGGGAAACGATGGTTGTTGCCGGTAAATATCACTTTGTTTTTGCTGGGCTTGCTCTTCTTGATTGCAGGTGATTTTTTGCAAGCATGTACACAATCTTTTTGGCTATCTTTTTCAAGTATTGTAGTAGCTTGCATTTTTATGATTCTGAAGTTCGATGCATGGAAAGTACAAGACGACAAAAACATTTTGAAACTGATGTATATTGGAGG
>JAFWZH010000077.1 GCA_017522515.1 Clostridia bacterium | reverse complement strand
TTTTCTCATGTAAAATGATATGATTTTAAGCAAAAAACGACGAGCAAAATGGCGATTGCCTAAATTTTAAGGGGGTTTTGATGAAATTTTGTCAAGTAAATTACTTGACGATGTATTTGGGAATAAATAAAAGATACAGACCAAATAATACTCTTTTATTACATAATGATATTTTAGTGCATAGTTTCCGCCCATACAGTGCACTCCTTCCGGTCATCAGAGCATTGCTGTTATTCCGGGATATTTATTCTATTTTCATTTAGCAACGACTCAAGCAACTTCACACGATCCAACAAACAGCTGATTTCATTCCAATTGGACGAACATAATTCCTCTGCCTTTTGTAAAGCCACTTGTACTATCTGGTAATCGATCCATAGAGCGCTTCTGCTATAGGACTTCCTTCGTCGTATTCCGGGTTAATACGTCCATACCATTCTTCATCGTTGTACTGTGTACAAAGAATCATAGATTCGATGATTTCAAAAATGTCATATCTTTCTTGTGTAGAAAGCTTTCGAATTAGCCATTCATCAATGATAAGAAGTTCGGCTTTACAGTAAGCATTAATTACTTTGCGAAAAGTTCCGTCTAATTTTGAAAGTGCTAATTCATCAAGCGATTCCGGCATTCTGATATATCGTACGGTTTTGAACTTCCGGCAGGCAGCATTACCTAATGCACATGCAATATAAGTCTTACCTAAACCGGTAGCACCCTTTAAGATGATATGATGTCCTTCGTTGATAAGCATGTACATGACAGTTAATAAAAGCATCTGACTTCATGTTTGGACAGATTTCTGCATAAACATAACAGCTACAGGAAAGAACCGCGACAAACAGATATGCAGGAGTAGCAATGCCTGTAACTTCATCGAATATATCGATTGTCGCACCAGCCCAGTCAACCTCCATTTCGTCACCCGGTTTATGCTGAATACGCATAGTGGCCTTTGTGATACGAGCCCATTTACGATAGTTGTCATTAAACTGTGTGCTCATGTAGGGTTTCTTGCCGGCAGCACTTGCCTCCAGACAGTATTCCGTCCAAAGAAGTGTAAGGGTAACGCCTTTCTTGGCAAGTTCTCTATGAATCTTAGGATAATCAGGAATGAGACGATCCTCATCTGATTTATCCCTGCCTGGATAAAACATAGCCTCCAGGGAAGCATTGGTGACATCGTCATCAAGTGGCCAGCAAATATGCAGATTTCCTGCTAAAGTCAACACTTCAGAAACTGTGTTTCTGGAACTGTGAACACTAGATGCAATGTCTTTCGTTTTGTATCCGAGACTCTTAAGTCTCAGGATTTCTCGATAATCAACCATTGTTATCGAACCTCCTATAAATGATAGTCACACAGATGTGTGCCAATTTCATTATAGGATTAAAATATGATAATGCACTATACGGCGGATCGGTAGTAGTGTCAAATCTAACCATGTAAAAAATACCCTTTGAAATTTAGTTCTCACTTTTTATCATGCAAAATGATGTGCTTTTTTGTTGGTTCATTGCGAAAAACACAGATTGCGGTGTTTTTTTAGAGTGTAACAAAAATAAGCAACATCAATTTAATGTGGAGGTTAAAATGAAAAAAACAAGAACACTGTTATCTATTTTTTGGGCTGTCGTAATTGCAATTGCTGTATTTGTAATACCTGCAATTGCGAACGAGAATGATACTCCGGATGAATCGGTGGTATTTAATATCACTACTGATAAAAAAGAATATAAATCCGGAGAGAAAATTGAGTTGAATTTATTACTGGAAAACAAAAATCAATTTTCGATTAAAAACATTATTGTCAATGAAATTGAAGCTGACGGATTTGAAATATCAGACAACACCGCTGATTTTAAACTTGGAGCACTTGGCAGTGGTGAAACGATGTCAGCTACATATACTTTTGGTATAGTTCGCAATGAAAATTCTATGCTTTTTAAAATCTTGATGATTGTTGGTGCTGTGCTCACTCTTGGAGCGATTGTAACAATCGTAGTGCTTATTGTCAAAAAGAAAAAAGCTAAAGTTGCAGCAACAACAGTTATGTGTTTGGTGTTAACATTGTCTATGCTTCCTGTCTTTCAGACTCAAACTTTTGCGCAAGATAAGGCAAAAAAGTATTCCGCAGAAGCAGATGTAGAGATAGAAGTGGATGGCGAAGAAGCCTCTCTAAAAGCTAAAGTTGAATATGTTGTCTCTGAAGAGAATTTGACTCACAAATATACAGTTTCATTCAATACTGACGGTGGTAATAATATTGCCGCTGTAGAGGTTGAAGAAGGACAAAAAATTTCCGAACCTGAAACACCTGTAAAAGAAGGATATGTTTTTGCGGGATGGTTTGCTGATGAGGGACACACGGAAATATTTCTCTTTGAAGAAACACCTGTTGTGAAGGATATGACACTTTATGCTGGTTGGATAGAAGGAACAATAGATGATTTTGTTGTAGCATATATCGCATCACAAATCGACATTGTCTTTCAGCAAGGTGATAATATTAATCATGTAACACGCGATGTTGGTTTACCTACTGAATTGGAAGGAGTTACCGGTGTGTCGCTTAAATGGATATCTTCGGATGAATTGATTTCAGAAGACGGAGAAGTGACAAGACCTGAGAATGAAGACGAAAAAGTAACTTTGACATTGTTTGTTGAGAAGAATGAGGCTAAATGTGAGCGCCAACATGTTCTAAATGTGATTCATAAGAGCAACAGAGTTATAGATGATATTCAAAACAGTTCTGTAATAGATATTGAAAATATGAATCCTGAAGGCGAGCTTGATATTTCGTATAATGATGACAAGACGCAGGTAACTTCAATTGAAGGTAAATACAGTGAGCTTGTTGTGGAAAATGCAGATGATGCATTAGATGCCATTCAAGGTATTCGTACCATTGTGGGTGTTACAGATCCTTACAATGAATTGAAGCTTGTGGTTGTAAACTCTGATGAATACGGTGCAGAATATACTTTTGCCCAAGTCTATAACGGATATGAAGTGTACGCAAGAAGAATTACAGTATCAGCGAATTTGTCAGGCGTTACAGATTCTCTAGGCTCGGGATTTTATCCTTCAACAAAACTGGCTGAAATTGACACTAATATAAAAGTAGCTCAACAAGATGCGGAAAAAATCGCGAATAACAAATACGGCGGTGAATGCAAAGTCGTTGAGGGAAGCACTAATTTCGTATACTACACAATAAATGAATATGAAAATTCACCTGTATTTGCTTACCGAATGGATGTTGCAGGAGAAGACAGCAACAACAAATACACAGAAGCGACAATTTTTATTGATAGTCAAACAGGCGAGATTGCTCATATTGAAAAACATATAACAGGTGTTTCTGCCGAAACAGGTAGCGGTAAAAACGAACTTGGTCAAAAAGTCAGTTTCCCCGTTGTGTTTACATGGACAGATTGGTATTTCTATTACATGCAAGACATTGAAAGAGACATCCAAATGTATAATCAAGCATTTGATACTAACTTTAGAATTGGCAGTGAAATAAATTGGTGGACTGATGAAACTGCGATTTCTGCTTATACCAATATGATAAAAACTTTTGATTGGTTTAAAAATACACTTAACAGAAATTCGCTTGATGGTAACGGTATGAATATTAAGGTTGTTGTTCATAATGATTTATATGACGATAATGCTTTTTGGCACGGAGGCAAAAAGACTTTAAACTTTTGTGATAATAGCTTTGGCAGTTCTTTGAAAACAAGCACAGCGGCCGCACTCGATGTTGTTGCGCACGAATTTACTCATGGAGTAGTGGATTATATCACAGGTGACGGCTTGCCTTATGAGAATGCAACGGGTGCGATTGATGAGGGTTATGCAGATATTTTTGGATGTCTTATTGATGGTGACTGGCAGCTTGGTGAAGATTGGATGACATTACGCGATGCATCTAATCCTACAGCATATGAGGCGCCTGATAAACTCAGCAGTCCGTTTTATGTTGATTATACAGTTGACAGTTCAGATGGAGGCGGAGTTCATACAAATTCCTCTCTTGTATACCACGCAGCGTATCTTATGAATAAATATGGTATGTCTAAAACAACACTCGCAAAGGTATGGTATAAATCTCTTAGTATGGGATATGATTCTACATCAGATTTCTACACAGTTCGTCGCAATGTGTTGAAAGCTGCGAAAAAAATGAATCTTGATGAAGAATTAATCGTTATTATAAAGAAAGCTTTTGACGAGGTTGAGATTTTTGGCGCAAGAGGAACACTTTCAGGAACCGTAACAGATGTTGAAGGCAATCCTATTGTTGGTGCGGAAATTTCTTTTGAGCATAATGGCGCAGTTGTAGATACGACGCAAACAGACAATAATGGTTCGTACTCTGTATTACTTGATGCTCAAAACTATTCAGTAAAAATAAGTGCAGATGACTATGTAAGTTATGTTGCTGTAGCAGAGGTTTTTGAAGAAGAAACTGCTATTTTAAATGCAACACTCGTTAAGGCCGGCAACGGAACTGTCTGCGGAACGGTTGTTAGTGCTACAAGCGCAATGACTATCAGCAATGTAACACTGAACGTCAGAAGCGGTCTTAATATGAAGAATGGTACTATTATAAAAACCGCTAAAACCAATAATTCAGGCTTGTTTAATTTTGAACTTGAAGCAGGATATTATACAATCGAGATGGTTTGTGAAGGTTATACAACAGGTTATGTTAATGTGTTAGTCAATAGCGGTGAGTCCTCTGTGGCAAATGGCTCGTTGTCTCCTGTTATGACAAGCAGTACATACAGAGTAGTTTTAAGTTGGGGCAGAATACCTTATGACCTTGATTCACATTTATATGGTGAAACAACAGACGGCTCTGCGTATCATGTGTATTATTTAAATAAGGAGGCTTTGAACAGTACAGGTCGTGAGGTGGCTAATTTAGATGTTGATGACATTAACAGTTATGGTCCGGAAACAACAACTTTCGTTGTTGAAACTGAAGGAAAATATGAATTTGTAGTTCATCGTTATTCATTCTCGGGTTCGCTCCCTGATTCAGGTGCTACGGTAGAAGTATATAACGGTACAAAACTCATTGCGAAATTTATTGTAGATTCAACCCAATCTGATAGCTATAGATACTGGAATGTATTTACTATTGAAAATGGCATTTTTAAGACAGTAAATACAATGAGATAAAGAACGTATATAATCACTAAAAATAAAAAGAAGAGGTTTGAAGTGCACCCCATAGGAACTTCTAAAGCACCTGTTGCGTGATGGGTTGCTCGATACAAACAGTTCGGTCCAGAAGGTTTATTAATGAAGCAAGGCTGGCAGTATCAGATGAAACGATATCAATCTCGATTGAAAGAAATAGAGGAATATATCGATTGTTACAACAACAGAAGAATTAAGTGCAAACTAAAAGGACTGAGTCCTGTACAATACAGGGTTCAGTCCCAAAGAGTTGCTTAATTAAACTGTCCAACATTTGGGGTTCAGTTCATCCGACGATAGGGGATTGATACTTCTTATTAAGGAAATTTGTTTATATCCCAATGAATCATCGAATATGGGCACAGTTGACATATGCTAAACTTTATTTACTATATCAATTGCTTTTGTGCATTAAACTTTTTAATCTTTTTAACATATTACTACCATATAAACGAATAATAACATATAAACCTATCAAAACAATGACTGATGAATTTAATATTTGGAGAGTCTTTATGAATTTAGCCGGAAAATAAGAAGCCCAAACACCAATATAATCAAAACTATCAATCAGTGCACTGAATATTGCGAGAACAGCTAATACAGCGAGAGATGAATCAATCCTTTTTGAGTCTTTTCTGTCAATGATCTCGCACTTTGCATCATAGACAGCCTGTAGTTGGGCTTTGTTTCTTTCCATTTTTTTTAGGTGCCTTTTTAATGCAAAAGAATTGCGTAACATATCGATTGATTTCTGTGAAGTTGGATAATTAACATTGATATCCCAAAAACAAATGGTTTTTGCATAATTTTCATTGATTTTCTCGGCTTTTTCTAAATATGAAATAGTATTTTCTATTTCTGAATTAGCTAATAGTTTGGTAATTGCAATATCTGTTAAATTAATTGCAGCTTCCTCAAACATAATAAGTTCGATATAAAACTGTGTTATCATTGCTTCGTATATTCTATCTTCGATGGATGATCTTTGATTGTCGCTGAATTGCAGAACAACATTCAGATATGCCAATACAAATCCTCTATTATACTGCCCCATTCCATATTCTGAGTTTACAGCATCCATGATATCCTTATCTATAATTTTTCCGAAATTGTCACCATCAGAATATATGGTTTCACCCGATAATAATGATCCTATCTGTTCGTCCGATAAGCATTGTCTACTCTTTGGTATAACGGAATATATTTTTGGGGAGCCGCTTTTTGATATCTTAAATGTCCTATACAAATAATCGTATAGATTCTCCTCTTTTTCATTGTTTATGACTATAATTTGATTTCGAATTATATTATCAAAAAAAATACTTATGATAAACGGACAGGAAATCGAATATAGTCCAATAACTGCACACTCACTTTTAATATCATAAGATAAGTATAAATCTACGTGGTTCGGAGACCCTATTAATGAATAATCTTCTACGTGGTCTATATTGTTTTCATCGCACAAACAAACAGAAACTGTCCCTAAATATATTCTTTTGATTCTGTTTTTAAAAATGCTGGTTTCGTCATAATTGACATTTTCGCGAGAAATAATACCGGACTCGTATTTTGTTCTAAAATCAAGGTTTGCTAAAACTAAATCGGAATACGTGTTACCCTCAAAATTTTGTATTCTCGAAATGTCTGAATATGTACACGGAATAGATACATAAACATCTGGAATGACATCCCATTCTCTCTTTCTTTCTTCAATTAAAGCGTCAAAAACATCTTTGTTATACTGCCCACTATATTTAGTCTCTCTGAATCGTACATAGTATATAAAAAAGTAGCTTAGATATTCTTTAAAATCGGAAATCCCAACATATCTTTGGTATTTCAGCAAATCATCATAATCCAATTTATATATTGTTGCTATTTCTATATTGTTTTTTTTATTAATAAAGAAATCGTCTTTCTTAGCAATGTCCTCTATATAAACACATCTTTCTTTTGTGTACTTGATGTTGAGAGCATCAAGTATGTTACTGCTATGTAAGGCAATGTTAACAGTTTGTTGAAAATTGATAGAAAACTTTTTTTGAGTTGGTCTTCTATGCAAAAAAAAGTAGTGATCGTCGATATCTTCTTGCTTAAAGTTCCTGGCTTTATATATGCCTAAGGAATCTTTATTTGATACATCAGTGATAATATGGTATTCGGCAAAAAGGGTAATAATCTTATCAATTAGAAGTGATGCGATGCCTTTGTTTCTGTAACTTTCAGCAACAGCTATTGATAAACAATAAATGGTATCATACTTTCCATTCTTGATATTTGATAGTTTTTTTTGGAGTTTTTCTTTTCTTAAACTATTTTTATCTAAAGTGTCAGTTCCAAAAACGAAATTATACATTTCTTTGTCCCGACAAAGTTTTTTGAAATCTGTGGTTAGTATAAAAGCTATTAATTCACTGTCGTTATAAATACCATATGAGAACCCTTCTTCCTGCAAACAATAATTAATGGCTTGTGAAAAGACGTCACGTATTTCATATATTGAACTTACTTTGTTTGACTCTATTAAATCACGATAATAAGTATCATTATTAAATGATTTATAAAATAATTCTAATACATCATTAAATGCATTTGGTTTTAATGTTGTTATTCTCATTACTCAACCTCGACAATATATTTATTAATAAGCATCACAGGATGATATGACTTTTTTGAAATCCTTAAGCCTACATCTCCCATATCCTCTTCTCTGTTGATAAATTGTATTTTATCACTTGAATATTTTATCGCAAATAAATTTACCAACATCTGATATACTCCTTTAATTGTATTATTAGCTTTTTCGATATGAACAAACAGAGTATCACCAACAATCTCGCCGATTGAAAAACCGACTATTTTATCATCAACTTTTAGAACTGAACCAACAAAATTATAAATGTTATAATTATCGAGCACTTCCAGCACTTTTCTTTCTTCTTCAATTTCAAAATCTTTAGCATTATTAGCTATCTTGTATTCGGTTGTTAAAAAGACTTTTATTTCTTGAATAATATCATCTGATATTGTCTCATAAGACCACAAATCGTTTTCTCTAAGAAATTGATGTATCTGATTTCTTTTGCTACTTAATTTTTTTCCTCTTAGATGAATAAGATCACTAGAATTGTATAAATAGTCTGCAAAATCAGGCTGTTCTATAACATTAATTGTAAAATCAAGAGATTTAAATACTTCTAGCATGCTTTCAGGAACAGTACAAAAAGCAAGCTTTCCTTCTTCCTTGATCAATTTTCTTATGCATCGCTTGATATCTTGGCCAATTGGAATGTTGTAGTAACATTTTCCGTTCTTGTCATAAAGCCTTGAAAAAAACACACCATTTTCTATCGAATACTCCATACGATAGTAATCGCGCCACATAAACATTCCGCCGATTGAATAATCGCAAGAACGTGTATGAACCATATTAAAAAATTTCCTAACTTGAGGAATGTCCTCTAACTCTAGTTTTTTATATATCATGTTTTTTTATTACTGACCCGTACTTTTTGACAAAAGAGTCGTCGTCTTCGATGGTAAACTCTACCGGACAATATCCTAAGTATAATAATAAATCATATTCTTCTTTTGACTCTATATAAGGAATCAAAATGTCACAATCTGTATTGGCTTCAATAATGGCAAGTATATCTCTTAAACACATTTCCTTATATCCATTTGACCAGAAGATGAGTGTATTTCCTTTTTCTTCAAATAAAAGATTTCCATTTCGAGGGGGATTCGGATAAAGTAAATAGACAAGGCTCTCTTCTCTACTAATTATCAGTTCCTTATCTATGTTTTTTGCAATGTTCAAATAATCTGTCATGTTTATAACCACACTTTCTATTGCACAAATGGCATGGAGACAATTTTTTTACTCAATGTACAATAAATAATTGTTGTAATAGAAAGTCCCATCCAAAAAAGCTACGATATATTTTCATAGCTCTAATTTTATTATAACATAGATTGTTTATTAGTCAATTGCGCTTATATAATTAAAAAGTGCCCATTGAAATTTAGTCAATCTCACTTTTTCTTATGTTAAATGAATATGATTTCAATCAAAAAATGACGAGCAAATGGCGATTAACTAAAATCCAAGGGTGTTCTGCTTGAATTTCGTCAAGTAAAATTATTTGACGAAATGTTTTCTGATCGTTGACAAAAAGACTGTTTTACTATTTCCGCACATAAGCGATGCAAAGGCAATACCGCCATTTTTATTACGGAAAAGCGTTCTAGCAAAATGTAAAAATTTGCTAAACAATATTTACTACCGCTTCAACTATCTTTTTATAATGGTTATTTAACAAATTCGCAAATAAATAATTGAAAAGTGAGTTGCCTGAACATATAAAAGCTTCTCGAGACAAGGTCGTCATTTATAAAATAAGTGATACCAATACTATGATAGTGGTCAACATAGGCTCGGCGAAAACTGTTGAGGATTTTAATATAGAGTAAAAATGTACAAATAAATATTGAATGTATAAAAAGA
>JAFWZH010000076.1 GCA_017522515.1 Clostridia bacterium | reverse complement strand
TTTCGATGCAGTTTCCCTTGTATTCAGCGTTGTTGATGTCGTAAGAAATCCCAAAAGTGTTTGGTCATGGGTCGGATTGGCAGCTGATGTCGCATCATTGGTAATACCTTTTGCAACCGGCGGCGGTTTGGCTGTAAAGGCAATCAGTAAAATTGATGATGTTGCTGATGTAGCAAGGGGAGTTAATAGGGTCGATAATGCTGTTGATACGGCCGCAGCAATAAACAAGGTAAGTAATGGTTACAGTGCAACGCGGGCAGTTGATTATTCAGGTACATCATTTGATTTGTCCGGTGGAGCATGTTTTATTGAAGGAACACCAATATTAACAGAAAACGGTAAAAAATCAATAGAAGAAATTAATGTTGGTGATTATGTATATGCCAGAGACCCGAAGACGGGAACTACGGGATTACAACAGGTTCTGCAAACTTTCATTAATGAAACAGATGAATTGATTTATCTGAGTATTCACGGAGAGGAAATTATAACAACTCCGGAACATCCGTTCTTTGTCTCGACAAAAGGTTGGATAACAGCAATAAATCTTCGTGCAGGGGATATACTCGTTACGGTAAACGGTGAATATGTTGTACTTGAAAAAATACAGCATGAGATATTGGAAACGCCGATAACTGTGTATAACTTTGAGGTTAAAGATTTTCATACCTATTACGTAGGTAGTAATTGTATTTTTGTGCATAATATGTGTGGGGTAAAAAATACTCTAGAGCAGACTGCAGTGATACAATTAGCAAAAGAATTTAAATCAACAGGTTTATCTCGTATAGATGCAAATATACTATGGGATTGGACTGAAGAAACAGGTTTAAGTAATTTAAACAATTACCATGCTCCAAAATTTGATAGTTATTTAGGTGGTACACAGTATCATATGAAAATTAATGGTAAACATATTAATATTTTTGACTAACGGAGTGATGATATGAAGTTTAATGGTGCATTAGTGCAATCACTAGAAAAACCTACTAATTTTATAAAACGCTTTAATTATTTGGGAATTAATGCATATCATCAAGACCCTTTAATTGTTTATAATGAGCATGAATGTAGAGAATTGACAAATGAACAACAAATGGTTCATGCTTTGCAAAGTCCAATTCTGTGTTCAGAATTTATCTCAAATGCCGATTTGTTAAATAGATATTTAAAGAAGTGTAAGGAGTTAGGTATTGATACACGTGTGTTGTTTGTTGAAAGTGATTATTGTCATGAATTATGGAAAGATGATTTGCCTCAAATGATTTTTTTGGGTTTTGAGTATTGTGCAATTCCTATTGATGAACAAATTATAACAGATATTGATTGGTATCCTGAATTTTTTAAGTATCATAAAATGCTAAACGAATATGGTTTATTTAATACTTATCAAGAAGCAAAAGAATTTTCTCTTGAATATGCTCAAGAGTGTTTATTAAATCATATTGGTGACGGAGAAATTGATTCATATATTTGTAAAGTACATTTACAAATTTAGCGTAATAACATATTAGGGACCGTTTTTATAATTGAACCTAACCTATCACGGTAACCTATCACGGGATGGTTCAATAATTGTGAATAATTTTCACATTCATGTTTTCATTCGGCGGAGATTTTTCTCTCCGCCTTGCCCCTGATTTCGATTTTTTTGCGACCGGATAGTATCTATAAAAGAATCCGCATATAACGAGCCGAAAGGAATATACCTATATAACAGGCACTCTTGGAACTGCAGTAAAAACCGACACTTTCACCTACACGGCATACTCGTGGGGAGATCTTCTTGTAGCCTATAACGGGAGTATTTTGGTTACACAGATGCCAAGATGAACAGTTTTCAAGGCAAAGCATTAACCTGGCACTATTTAGGTCTTCTCGGTGCTGCAGGCAGTACAAGCTTTACCTACGATACATCAGGCAGACGACTTTCCAAAACAACAGGCGGCACAACAACGAACTATTACTATGCCGGTGATTTACTTGTCGGTGAAAAAACAGGCAACAATAAGATAGAATACCTGTTTGACATCAACGGAGATTATTACGGCTTTGAATACAACGATAAACCGTATTATTACTTCAAAAATCTTCAGGGTGATGTTGTTGCT
>JAFWZH010000075.1 GCA_017522515.1 Clostridia bacterium | reverse complement strand
GAAGACATAATATGTTTTACTCTTATCAGAAGTCAAGTTGCGTATATGCTTGCCGAGTTCAAGCGGATTACGGTACTTAATATTTTCATCATCATCAAGAGCAAGGCAGATAATACATTCTTCTGCCACCCCGATTGACTTTAAATAGTCTTTATATATATTGAACAGCAAATAAGATTTGCCGCGCCTTCGGATGCCGGTAATAACCTTAACTAAGCCGTTTCCCTTTTTGCTGATTAATTTTTCGAGATACTTCTTTCTTTCAATCATAGCACATGCCTCATCGAATAATTTTGCGTATTTACGCATTTTTATATCATCATTATATTATACCCATACCTGCAAGTCAATATTCCATCGAACAATTTTGCGTATTTCTACGCTTTTATAATATGTCATATTTTGATTTTTTATATTCATTCTTTAGCGTCTGCTTTCCCATTATCAGCAATCGAACGAGGCCGCAAAGCTCGTATTCCGTTCGCCCAAGGTTCAAATCAACCACACTTGGTGTCGGCGGTTCAGTGTCATTTTTCATATTTACATTATACCACCAAAAAGGCTACATTCCTACTTTTCTATAGGTTTGCAGCATCTTTCTTTTCTGTCTGTTTTTACAGCCTCCTTATTTTTTATCTTTCAATATTTATACATTCACCTGTCGAATAATTATAAATACGTAAAACTCTGTATGCTATCGATGTATCAAAATAAAAATGTATAATGTTTTCTCCGGTTTCTTTATAATAATATTTAAAATCGCTACATAACAAAGTTTCATTTTGTACAGCCTCACGAGTCAATCTATGCTCTACTTCCCCTTGATTGGCAGGAAAAGCAGAAATACAGTAAGCTAACGCATATTCTTGTTTATCGGTCAATTTACCTCTATTTATTATATGCCAATTGTAAACTGCTTCGGCAACAGCTTTGTCCGTAGCGACATAATCAATATCAGGATGAGTAATAGTTTCATTATATCCGGCGCTTCCTGTTTCTTCGGTCTCAACAACATATGAACGAAGATATTCCGAACCAAGTGCTAATCTTGTAATACGGTACATATGCAAAAAAGCAAGCATTTCATGAGGAGACTCCACTTCTTGAAGCCGCCCTTTCAACAGGTGCAGATACAGCGACTCAAATTCAACAACACACGCAAAATTACCGTCCGGATGTTTATTTTGTGCATACAATTCCAAAAGGTCAAAAAGTCTACTTCCATTCTCCCCGTATCGTTTAACCATTTCTTGGCGAATAAGCTGAGCTCCGTTAGGTTTTAAAAAGAGTGCCATAGTGTCAAAATCTGTCAAAGTAAACAATCTGTACCATATCGCAAAATATTGTGAATATTGAAATGTTCCAAAACGGCCGACCCAAAGAGTATGTTCTGTATTTTCGGGATTATGTACCCCTACGCCCCCCGTTTGCAACCATTGTATTCTGTCGTAAAATTTACTGCCGGATAATATCAATTGCGAAAATGAAGCTCCGCCCTCATTAAGCTGAAAATATAACTTACTATCAACTATACCGTGCTCTGCAGCTACCGACATATGCCATAACTCATGTATTACAACTGCTGCATCCATATCAGGATTTAAGCTTTTTGATATAGTTAAAATTTTATTGTAGTCGTCAGCCATGCCTTCCCCTGCCGACTCGTCAATCACTACATTATTAACCATCGTTTTTAACGGATTAAGGAAATAATTGCGTAAATATGTTGCGCAATCGGGAACATCAAAAAAAGCAAACAATGTTTGAAAATTCACATAATAATCCATAGCCTTTTCCATTGCAGAACGGATTTGAATTTCTGCTTCTTCTCCATAATTTTTCTCAGAAAAGACCACATTAAGTTCTTGCAAAAGTTTTTCCCTGCTCTCTTTGCTGATTGCTTTTGGCAAATCGTTAAGGACATTATCAGAAAAAAGAGATATACTTTTATCTAAATCAAGCTGTTCAGTTTTTTTTGTATTGTCTAAATCATCTTCTATTAAGGCATTCGTGGGTACATCAGTTTTCAAAGGGTTATTCTCTTTTGACGAATTACAACCGGACAACAATAACAGAAATATAACAGTACATAAGGTAAATGCAAACATTCTTTTCATAGAAGCACTCCTTTCAAAAAGAAAACAAAAAGACAACCATAGTTTACTGAACAACGATCACATTGTCTTTAATATCTCATCAAGATTTCTTTTACCGTAGACGATACGGATAATAGAGATTACTTTTTCTTCGTAATAAGTTTTGTAGTAGATGACATAATTATCAACCGACAGCTTGCGAACCGTCTTATCGGCCAAAAATTCATTGTCAACCGGTGCGCCGGAATCGGAAAACATGCGAATCATATCGATTTTTTCAAAGATTTTTCTGCCGAGATTTTGTGCTGCGGCAGGATTGACCAAATCAACTGATATGTAGTTTAGGATTTCATCCAAATCCTGCTCCGCCTTCTTAGTAAAGCGATAGGAATACTTAGACTCCATACTTTTCTGCCATCCTTGTTCTTACAGAATCGCCGTCCACGGTCTTACCGTCTTCAAGGTCGGAAAGTCCGTCATTGATAAGCTTGGCTTCGTAATTCTTGCCCATTATTTTTTCGTAATACTCAATATCCATCACAACAAGCCTACCATACCCGTTTTTGGTAACGAACACAGGACCGCCCTCAGCAGCACAACGGCGCTCAATTTCAACAGTGTTTTTAAGATCGCGCATAGGAATAATCGTCATAATGCAATACCTCCGTCAACAGTATATGTTCTTGTACCTAAATTATACTATAAATTAAGCCACAAATCAACAGCTTTTGAAAAAGCGAATTGTAAAATTACAACATCTTCGCTATCGTTTTTCAGCTTTTCTCTTCTGTTTTTAGCCACGCATAAAACCCCTGAATATCTTCACCTGTTAAAATTCTCTCCATTTCAGTACCTCCGGATAATTTTTACTTTTATTTTACCCGAAAAGCATGATTATAATTTGTCAATAAAATTCAAATGCTATGTCGGATATACTGATTATCAAGCATAATAATACCCCGTTAGGAATGCAGAACTTACAGCATTCCTAACGAGGCTTTTTGGTTTTATGTATTTATTTTTCGGTTTTATCTTCCGATACCGCTTCAATCATATTGGTAACAACAGCATTGAGTTCTGCTTTCAGGGACGGAATAGACTGAATTATTTGAAGCAGTTGTTCAGCATCGGCAACGTCGATTTTATAATTTTTACCATTTTGGGGAGATTTCATTTTCAGTTGGTTACAATTCATAACCAACTCAGAGCCTTTGTCAGAAAGCCTTTTCTTCATCCCAAGCGGAATGTTGCTATCTTCAACACCATCCATGTATGTCAAATCCGGAAGTAAAGTGTAAAATGGTCAGAAGAAGAATATATATATGGTCGATGCGTTTCATTCTCATATCAATATTCTCTTCTAAATACATAAATTCCTCTCCGACATTCTTGTTTGAAGTATTTTTATTTTACTTCAAACTCACTTCAAACTTACTTCAAACTAATTTCAACGCGTCTTCAAATAAATTTTATCATTAAATTATAATAAATCACAGGTCCTTGTACCCTTTCTTCAAAGTATGCTTCCCCATTATCAGCAATCTAACGAGGCCGCAAAGCTCGTATTCTGTTCGCTCAAGGTTCAAATATACCACACTTGGTGTCGGCGGTTCACCTCCACCAACACAATATTACACAAAACCCTATTTCTATGTTGGCGGCTTTGCCGTTACCATTTGGTTTGTGTAATAAAACAGCCGTAGTCAGTAATGATTACGGCTGTTTTCTATAAATGATACTCTCTACACCGTTTCGTTTATAGCCTCTCCCTAAAAATGTTACGAAACTATTAACGAATTTGGATTTTCTCATTTTTTGTCTTATAATATGTGTGTAAGGATAGTTATATATAGTGGGCAGAAGAAAACTGCAAAAAAGAAAGGAAAGTGGTGCGAGTATGATTTACGGATATGCAAGGTGTTCCACCAATGAGAAATTGCAGGACATCAACAGACAGGTATGGGAACTGAAACAGCAAGGAGCAACCGACACAACGATTTATCTTGAATACGAAAGCGGTGCAAAGGAAGACCTATCCCGACTTTGTGAGTTGTCCTATCCTACGGTTTATAAATATTTAAGTATCATAGAGGAGTGTTGAAAATGAAAGTATATATTTATTCGCAGAAAGATGTCGAAGAATTATTAAAGGCTGACCGTTTTCCGAAAAATATAGGAATTATAAATATCGGCGATGTTCTGGATCAAAGAAGTGCTGATTATAAAAGCCCGACTCATGATTTTTTGTTACTTCATTGCGATATGCAAGGCATATTTCTTCATGACAGTATAAATGAACTTGATGCATATCGTTCTGCGCTTTTTATCAAACGTATGTATTCAAACGGGTGTGATATTGTTTGCTATAGTAGAAACGGAAAAAGCAGAAGTCCTGCCTATGCCGCCGCCATATTGGAATTTTACTATAATAATGGCAGTTCAATATTTACTGATAGCAGATATACCCCGAATAAATTGATTTATGACAAATTATTAGACGCACTCAGAAAGGAAAACATATGAAAGTGCGGATTTATTCCCGAAAAGCCATTGAAGAACTATTGCAGAGTGATTTCCCCGAAAACACAGCCGTTATAAGTTTTTATGACCCGCCATCTAAAAGGACAGGCGAGGTTTTCAAGTCTGTTGATTATAAGGGCAAAGCCGAGAGAGTATTCACTATTCCGATCCACGATATTGATATAGAAATACTTGAAGATTACGGCTTGACATTTGATACATATTTTCCCGAGGTCAACAGCCTTGCGAAGTATATACACCAAGCACACAATGACGGCTTGGATATTATCTGTCAATGCGAATATGGACAGAGCCGTAGTGCTGCCTGTGCCGCCGCAATATTACAGTATTACTATAATGACGGTATTTCTATATTTGCCGATTACAGATATTATCCTAATCAGTTAGTTTATAACAAAGTCAAAAAAGCGCTTGATATTATAAAGGAGTAAAAAATTTGTTTTTGGCTGGTGATGGTCCACCAGTTTCAGTGGATAATTTTGCTAAAACAGCAGGATTATCCGCTATTTTTTTGCGTAAAAATAAAGAGCAACCCGTTTCTGGTGCTGCTCCGTTTGCTGTGACATATTCAATTATTTTATCTTCTTCTCCCTTGAGCATTGTCGATGGTATTTCGTTTAGAAAAATTTCTATGTGGTCTTTGTAAGTGACAACTTTGATTAAATATTGATTTATTAATCTTTTT
>JAFWZH010000074.1 GCA_017522515.1 Clostridia bacterium | reverse complement strand
GCTGATAAATGACCTATAGTTCATGCATAATTGCATACCGTTATATCTTGTCAAGGTAATATTTGTTGTAATGTCTGTAAACATAATTGAGTTTTTATAGTTACAATAATAGCAAGGTACTTTAGACTTGTTCTTTGATTTCTGGCTGTACCTCTGAGGCAATTTCTGCATGTTGCCGTCGAGGTACAGCCTTTTTTGCAATAAACACCAGATAGCCGTTATGGAAAAATATCTTTATATATTCAGGAGATACCCCCTCTCTCTGTTGGCTTCTGCAGCTATTATATTCCTTACTTTGTACAAGCCTTCGGGCAGTACTCCCGGCATTCCGGGGCTCGACAAGGTTGCCCATTTCGTTATATACGCATCGTTCTGTTCTGTGATACTGTTCGAATATTACAGGTCGCACGACAAGGCCGACAGGAACAGGATATTCTGGTTTGCGGTTATATTGCCGATAGCTTTCAGCGGGGTAATGGAGATTTCACAAAGTTGCCTGACAACATACAGGAGCGGCGATTTCGTTGATTTCCTGTTCAATGCCTTGGGAGTTTTCTCTGCTGCTCTATTATGGAACCTCTACAAGAAACATTGAATGCAGCCTGCAGGCTGCATTCAATGTTTCTTCATTCAAAGTATCAATAATATACAATCTCTCTCCTCTCCTTAGAGGTTGTTGTCGTTTCGTCTATTATTTCGCCTTCGTAGTCCTTTGTATAGTTACGCTTTACAGCCTCTCTCTCAATCCAGTTGCCTTTCTCATCGAAGTTGTTGTAAATATACTTCACCTCGTCAACAATAGTCATGTCATAGTCGTAGTATTCGGTGACCGATTCGTTTCTGTTGTTCTTCTCGTCATACTTGATTTTCTCAGTAGAACTGCTTTCGCCATACCACATAGCTTCTATTGTTGTGAGGTAACCGTTTTTGTCGTATGTATATTTTGCATCAACCTCAGCGATTTCGGCATCGGCATACATAGCTATGTATGAAGTCATCTCACCCTTCTCGTTTCGCTCAACGTTTATATTCAGTTCACCCTCCCATAGCTTGTCGTATCTATGTGCCGTTGCAACACCTTTTTCATCAAAAGCCAGTGTGTATGCGAGCTCTTCAATGCCATTTGTCTCAGACATAACCTTTACGCTCTTTACGTTGCCTGTGAGCTCATACATCTTGAGGTCGCTTGTGTCGGCTTTTTTGTCGGAACAGCCTGCAAGGCCGAAGCAGATGCTTGCAATCAAAACAAAAAACAGATTCTTTTTCATAATAAAGATATTTACGGTTAAAAAACAGGTTGTTTCAGATATGTTCTGATGTTTGCAAATATAGTCATTATAGAAAAACATTCAACATATTTACAGAATTTAGTGACATTAAAATGAATAAAAATATGGCGACCCAAAAGAAATTGGGTCGCCATCATTGCCTTTTGGGATAAGAGAATCAATAATATAATATTTCTCTCTTCTCTGTTTTGCGTATTGTCTGCTCGTGGAGAACATCACCTTCCCAGTCTATTGTGCGGTTCCTTATGGTAAGTTCTCTCTCGGTCCAGTTGCCTTTTTCGTCGTAGCTCTTGTAGTTGTATGTGATGTCGTCCACAATCCTCATATCATCCTCGTATGACTCGGCTGTAGCCTTGAGTCTGTTGTTCTGCTCGTCATATTTTACCTTCTCGGTTGTCTTGTTCCAGCCATCACGCACTGTAACAATCTTCTCGGCCTGTCCTTTTTCGTTGTAAGTGTATTCAGCATTCACTTTTGCCTTCTTAGCGTCGGGAAGGGCTGCATTGTATATTGTTATCTCCCCTTTCTCGTTACGTTCTACATTGACATTTGCGTCAATATCAAGGTCAAGGTCATACTTGTGTGTGGTTGCAAGACCTTTTTCATCAAATGCGAGTGTGTAGATAAGTTCCTCGTTGCCTCTCTTTACCGTGTATGCTTTAACGCTCTTTACGTTGCCTGTGAGCTCATACATCTTGAGGTCGCTTGTGTCAACAAATTCTGCTTTTTTCTCAGAGCATCCTGCAAGTACTAAAGAACCGATTGCAGCCAATGCGAATAACATTTTTTTCATAGTAAAAGATATTTTAGGTCAGTTAAATCATGTTGACTCAACATTTATTCGGTTTTGCAAATATAATCATTATGGAATAAGTTTAAATAAATTTGCTAAAATTCCAGGTTTGTAAAAGATGAAAAATATAATTACTGATTTAAAAAAGCTTGTATTGTTATTTGATTATAATCCTCTTTGATAACAAGACAAGCTACTACGTGTCTAATGATGCGTAAGTTTTGCATGATAGGAAAGGGAAGGAAAACTTCTTAACAACTTTCGTTTCCTTTTCTACTATATTTATGTGGATGTGGAATACTTTACCAATGTATAGCATCTGAACCCAATCTTTTAATGGTCGATTTATGGCATCCACATTTCATTAGTGGAAGAATAAATCTTGTCCATAAGGCGTTGGTCATAGTAAGTTACCATACCGCCTCCATTTATTATCTCTTTATTTGAGGTGTCATCAAGAGGAAAAATTTCTATTTCCCTTATTTTTTGGACTAGAAGATAATTCTTGTTTATAGCCAGCGGACGCGATGAACCGAAATCGCCATATTCTAATTTTATCTCCCCAGAATAGTCATATATATAGTATCTTTTATTTTTTCTTGCACAGAAAACTTCGTCACTCAAGAATATAATTTTAGTAAATTGAGCTTCGATTTTGATTTCTCCATTCGGTGCCATGATGCCATATTTATGATTCTTTTTGTCTTTGAATATGAAATTGCCGTGATAGTGTTCACCTGACGGTTTGATTCCGTCGATATTTTCTGCCAAAACATTACCTTCGCGATCGATAATTTTCCAATTATCTCCGGAATAATTTATCATAAGAGAGTAATCACCACTGAATGCAAATTGGTGAGGTCCGTGATTTCCATTGTCATGCATAAATGTTCCCATAGAGAAATCTTTTCGAGGGAAAGAAATGATTACATTACCGTTTCTGTCGATGATATCAGCTACCCAGTCATCGTAGTCCTTTTCAGCGTTTTTGGTTAAATTTTCAGCATACCATAAACCACTGCCGGCATATTCAAGTTTAAAATAATCAAAAGGAATAATAGTATTGCCTTTAGTGTCTATTGCTCCGTAAATAGTAATTCCGTCATTCGTAACCGGAGTACCAACCACGCTTAACCCCCCCATGAAGTTATATGCGATTTTACCTTTTTTACCCAATACTTTATCAAGCCAAAATACCACATCTCCATTACGGTCGATATAGCCTATTCCCTCTCCTTCTTTTACAGCAGGGGTTACATCTTCGTAAAACATTCCTACCATGTTATATGGACCGAGTACGTTAGGTTTACCATCATTGGTAAGGGTATTCCCAAAAAGAATATAGTTATGTCCATTCTTGATACGGTAAAATCCATTTATACAACAATCGACAATGCTTTTAAAATGCATTCTACTTCCTTTGAATTGCTCTCCTTTATCATCGGTAAGCATTTTGTCTTCGAAGAGCTGTTTACCTTCTATTTCTATTGGAATCCATCTGTCGTAGGCTTGTTCCACTCCGTATCCGTCGATACATTTATCTGGTTCCTTATAAGAATTGTCTCCGCTGCATGCACTAAATAATGCAGTTATAAATAGTAAACAACTTAATTTCGAATTGGTCTTCATAGAATATAATATTTGAGTAAATTCGTTGTTTTGTAATTAATTACAAAAGTTACCAGCATTTGTACGGGAAACGTGTAAGGCTCGAATTATAGTACTTGCCGTCTCCTGTTACCTCCTTGCCGATGAACGGCGGCTTTTCAAAAGCCTCATTCTCGTCGTGCAGTTCCACTTCGGCAACTACAAGCCCCTCATTGTCGCCGTAGAACTCATCTACCTCGTATGTGTGCGCTCCGCATTTCACAAGGTACCTTCTTTTGTCAATGATTGCATTATGGCATAGTTTCATCAGCTCCCAAGCCTCTTCTACAGGAATCTCCTTTTCCCATTCGAAACGGCTCACCCCTCCGTTTGCCGACGGCCCTTTTATTGTAAGGAACCCTTTCTCTCCACGC
>JAFWZH010000011.1 GCA_017522515.1 Clostridia bacterium | reverse complement strand
ACTCTTACCTTCCCCAATGCTATTCTAATCTTACTTATCATATTATAATCTAATTGTTATTCTTTTGTTATCAGTTAGCCTCTGCCACCTTAGCGACTAAGGCGGTTATTTATTAAACATAAGCGTAACCAGTAACTTTCGTTATCTTTGGTAGCTGGTGGAAGATTCAATCTTCATCATCACAACAAGTACACCTTCTAAATGATTGTATTATTTCAACGCATCCGCAATTCTACCGCAGGCCAAACCATCACCATAAGGATTAACTGCCTGAGACATCTTAGTATAAGCCTCAGCATCCTCAAGGAGTGTACTCACCTCATTCACAATCTTATCATAGTCAGTACCCACAAGGTGTACAGTACCACTTTCCAAAGCCTCTGGACGCTCAGTCGTATCACGCATCACTAGAACTGGTTTACCAAGACCCGGAGCCTCTTCCTGGATTCCTCCTGAGTCAGTGAGAACGATAGTAGCCTTAGACATCAAATGAACGAACTCAAGATACTGGAGCGGCTCAATAAAGAAGAAGTTAGGACGAGTAAGATCTTTACCAAATACTTCGTGAATAGGCTTACGTACATTGGGGTTCAAGTGCATTGGGTAAACGAAGTCAACATCAGGATATTTTTCTGAAAGATCCTTCATAGCAGTCACCATACGAATAAAGCCATCACCAAAGTTCTCACGTCTGTGGCCAGTGATAAGCACAAGTTTTTTTCCATCTTCCAAACGAGTAACATCATAACCTGCACTCAAAAGAACAGCATCCTGCTCCTTAGCAATAGCCTCGTCACTCTTCAGCTTGTTCACTACATAGTGAAGGGCATCAATCACGGTGTTACCTGTTACATAAATCTTACCCACTGCCTTTTCCTCTATGAGGTTTTTCTCTGAGAGTGGTGTTGGAGAAAAGTTGTATGTAGCAATACGCCCTGTCACCTGACGGTTCATCTCCTCCGGCCATGGACTATAGATATTGTGTGTGCGAAGACCTGCCTCAACGTGACCTACAGGAATCTGTGCATAGAAAGCTGCAAGAGCAGCTGCAGTTGAAGTAGTTGTATCACCATGTACCAAAACAACATCAGGGCGACACTCATTGAACACATCACGCATACCATTAAGGATACGTACTGTCACGTCCGTCAAGTCCTGTCCTTGCTTCATAATATTAAGATCAATATCCGGAGTAACTTCAAAGATCTTGAGCACTTGATCCAGCATCTCCCTATGTTGACCTGTCACACATACGATAGTTTCAAATTCATCAGCTCGCTTCTTGAATTCCTTCACAAGCGGGCACATTTTGATCGCTTCTGGTCTTGTGCCGAAGACTAGCATTATTTTTTTCATATCTGATATTAGCCTAGATTAACTTGAATATTATCTCTCTTTATACATATCAGCGTAATACTTCTCATACTCACCAGAAGTAATGCTATCCATCCACTCCTGATTATCAAGATACCATCTTACCGTCTTCTCAATACCTTCTTCAAATTGAAGCGATGGTTCCCATCCAAGATCTTTCTGAAGTTTGGTTGAATCAATTGCATAACGGGCATCATGACCAAGTCGATCAGTGACATAGGTGATAAGATCAAGACTATGATCTTCTGGATTTCCGAGAATCTTATCCACTGTCTTAATCATCACTTTGATGAGGTCAATGTTCTTCCACTCATTAAAACCACCAATATTATAGGTCTCCGCTACCTTGCCTTCATGAAAAATCACATCAATAGCTCTAGCATGGTCCTCAACATACAACCAGTCACGAACATTTTCGCCCTTACCATACACTGGAAGTGGCTTCCTGTTGCGGATATTATTAATGAAAAGAGGAATCAGTTTCTCTGGGAACTGATATGGGCCGTAGTTATTTGAGCAGTTTGTCACGATAGTCGGCATTCCATAAGTGTCATGGTATGCTCTTACAAAGTGGTCTGAGCTAGCCTTGGATGCTGAGTACGGACTGTGTGGATTGTACTTAGTTGTCTCATAGAAGAAATCATCACCATATGCCTTGTGACCTTCGCTTGATGCCACTGTCTTGAACGGAGGTTCAATACCTTCAGGATGGTTCATGCTCAATGCTCCGTATACCTCATCTGTTGAGATATGATAGAATCTCTTTCCTTCGTACTTCTCAGGAAGACTCTCCCAGTACAGCTTAGCAGCCTGAAGAAGAGCAAGTGTACCCATCACGTTAGTCTTAGCGAAAGTGAAAGGATCTTTGATACTTCTATCAACATGGCTTTCTGCAGCAAGATGGATAATACCATCTACTTTTTCATCCTGCATAAGCTTAAAGAAAGCATCAAA
The DNA here is from genome assembly GCA_017522515.1 of Clostridia bacterium. Next base: position 11,912 of record JAFWZH010000011.1, on the reverse strand, counting down.
GTCACAGATGTCCATCTTAACGAACTTATAGTTTGGCTTATCCTCAACGTCTTTAAGATTAGCAAGATTACCAGCATAGGTAAGCTTGTCAAGATTGATAATATTATACCCTGGATACTTATTTACGAAAAGGCGTACAACATGGCTACCTATGAATCCTGCGCCTCCGGTTATGACTATATTGCGTTTCATATTTTGATTATCTTTTAGCGAGAGTATCTGAATTAATTTCACGTTTTTTCTCATCTACTACCTGCAGAAGGTATTGACCATACTGGTTTTTGATCATAGGCTGTGCAAGTTCTCGCATGCGCTCCTCAGTAATCCAGCCTCTACGATATGCTATAGCTTCAAGGCATGCGATTTTGAGACCTTGACGTTTTTCAATTACCTCTACGAAAGTTGAAGCTTCTGATAGAGAATCATGTGTACCTGTATCAAGCCATGCAAAACCGCGTCCGAGTGTCTGAACCTTAAGTTCCTTTGATTCAAGGAATACCTGATTTACAGTAGTGATTTCATATTCTCCGCGAGCTGATGGTTTGATAGTTCTTGCCACATCAACTACTTTATTGGGATAGAAGTATAATCCAGGAACAGCATAGTTGCTCTTTGGTTCCTTCGGCTTCTCCTCAATACTGAGACAATTACCATCCTTATCAAACTCTGCTACACCATAACGTTCAGGGTCGTTAACCCAATAACCGAAAATAGTTGCTTTTCCATCCTCATCTGCAGCACGTACAGCCTCTTTTAGCATTGGCGTGAAATAGCTGCCATAGAAGATATTATCCCCTAATACTAAACAAGCACTGTCATCACCAATGAATTCAGCGCCAATTGTAAATGCTTGAGCAAGTCCGTCTGGAGATGGCTGCTCTGCATATGTGAAGTTCACACCATAGTCGCTTCCGTCACCCAAAAGTCTTTTAAATCCGGGAAGGTCATGAGGTGTTGAGATGATAAGAATATCTCTGATACCAGCCAGCATTAATACGCTTATAGGATAATAAACCATCGGTTTATCATAGATAGGCATCAATTGCTTACTGATTCCCTTAGTGATAGGATATAGACGTGTTCCTGAACCACCAGCTAATACTATTCCTTTCATAACTTGATATTTAGATTTCGCTCCGCGCTGCTCGCTGTAAATGTCCACCGGACATTTACCAAGTCGCTCGCGAGGTCTGCCACAGACCTATTGCGGTGGTCAGGGCTGATATCGGAAGAAGATTGATGGGGTAGGAGAGGGGTATTATTTCTATACCAAATAGTTTTTTGAAGATTGTTTTGACTTTGCCAGAGTCTAAAAAAGGTGATTATATGAATAGGAAATAAAATAATATGTCTTCTCTAGCACACATGCAATGGAAAGAAGTTTAACATCTTGCAGCTTTGCTATGTGATGCGGAAGGAACATAAGATGAAAACCAAGTTACTGAATTTGGCGATACCCTTTCACAATTTCGTGAATAGACTGATGTATGTACCTCTACTATCAAGTACGACCTTGTTGGCGATATTGCCAAAGGGTCAAACCTCACTCGCCGTACTGTTATGAATATTCTACAAGGCGTTAAGCAAAGCAAGCTCTACTTGTTTAAGAACAATCCGGAAGAGTATATCTATCCGTCAGGTAATAAGCACCATCAAGGAGCAGAATCAACGATGATTGTAGAGGATATCCACTACAATATTACCGAGGAAAAATACGATAGCGACATTTTCACCGTGAAGAGTAAGATGGACTTTGACCGAGCCTACGAGCCAAGAAACATATAACCGATTATGTATTCAGCGACAGCAAAGGCAAGCGCAAATTTGCCCATGACCTTGACGAAGCCAGCTAAGTAGTGGTATATGCCAAGCTGCCACGCCCCTTCCAGATTCCTACACTCGTAGGCAATTACGCTCCCGACTGGGCGATCGCCATTAAGGAAAACGATGTGAAGCACATCTTTTTCGTGGCCGAAACCAAAGGTTCAATGTCGTTAATGGACTTGTCTGCCATCGAGCGAGCCAAGATTGATTATGCGGAAAGTTGTTCAATTCTATCCCTACAGCCGATGTGAAGTACCATAAAATGGCGACCTATCAGGATTTGATAGATGGGATGAATGCGGTAGGCTGATCAAAAAATAGGCGTTCACTTGTTGAGGGTGAACGCCTATTCTACAATTCTTTATGCTATAAATCTAATTCATATAATTCTTTAACATAGTTATTTATTTCCGCATCAGAACTTAATGATAGAATTTCTTTTTCTTCTTTATCAGAAAGTTCAATAAGTCCAAAGTTCTTTACATAATTTTTCGCAAGTGCAAAATAATCACTTCCATATGGCTTACTTGTATGTTTTATGTAATACCAAAAAACTTCTGAACGTAATATTTTTTGTAAAACTTTTAGTTTTTGTAAGTTGTCACAAACTATAGCATATCCATTATAAAATAGTAAATCTTCATCTTCTGATATAACAAAATATGGATATTCTGCGATATATGGAAATAACAATTTGTATCCTCTAATAGTTATTGCTTGTGTTCGTCCAAAAGCAAACCATTGCTCATATTCTCTTTTTCCTTTATCTCTTTGTGACAATACATATCTATTATGTAATAAATATTTATATGCGTATGGATATTTCTTTTGTAGGACATCTTCTTCCATTACTTTTGCCATCCCATTTGAAACAGAATAAGGGAACAACAATTTTTCAATCTTATTTGATATCTCTTTCTCCGATTTCAAAGTGTTTGGCTTTATAACATTTCTACAAATGTCCTTTTCAATTTTGAAAATCTCTCCTAATTTATTTTGAGAATAATAAAACTCAGTATCTTCGTTAATTACATTCAAAATAAACACATCATTTTTCAATGTTGCAAAACCATTCTTTATATCAAAAGTCTTTCCTAACGGCTTTCCTGTTGATTCTATCTTTCGTATATTCAATGCTATTGAATCATCTTGCAATAGCCACCCCTTTTCATTATCTAATTTTTTGTAATCAAGACAACAATAACTATTATTTATAATTCCAACCAAAGACCTGCTCGATGCTTTACAATAGGATACATTCCCTTTCTGTTTATTTATAAAGCAAATACATGTATATGTAGATCTGCCTCTAAAAACTTGTTCTGAAGCAAAATCTATTATTTTAAAGTTATATTCATTAGCAGACATGTATGAACGAAATGCTCTACCATTAACACTGCGATAGAAATTATTTACGGTAATGTATCCAAGCACACCACCTTTTTTCAAACATTCTATAGCAATCTGAAAAAATGGAATGTATAAGTCTGTTTTACCAGTTCTTGTCACAGACCATCTCGATAAATATTGGCGACTTTCATCTGTTATTTTAGAAGCTCCAACATATGGTGGGTTACCTATGACAATATCAAAACCATTATTCAAATTATATACCGGAATGGTAGTCCAATCGAAATTTAATGAATTCCCACAGAAAAGATTAAAAGTGAAATCTTCTATATCTTCTCCATTCTGAATAGCATATAAAGTTAATAGAATTTTTGTGCGTTCTATGCTATATTCTTCAATGTCAATACCATATAAATGATTATATATATCATAGTATGTCGTATCTATCTTATTTTTAAGATACTCAGCTATAGATATAAAAAAACCGCCACAACCACATGAAATATCAGCTATTCTCAAATTCCGCCAATCATCCAAAGGGAAATTATCAAAGCAACCTTGAACAATAAACTCACGAACATATCGAGGAGTATAAACAGCTCCATTTACCTCTTTTTCCGCAGGAGAAATAACAAATTCAAATAATTCGATGAGCAACTCAATGCTGAATTCTTGATATGTATCAATAACTAATTTTGATAGTGAACAAACATCGGCATCATTGCCATTGAGCAAAAGTTCTTTAATAAGATTGTTGTTTCTTACTTCTATTTTATTAGAATATATAAATGTTGAAACCAACAACCTATTAATTTCGTTAGTTTTATATGAAAAGTTTCGTAAGAAATTTGAAATTTTAAATGTCATACATACAATGGGAATAAATTTTCTTTTGTAAATACAGTGTGCCCATCTCCATTAATTGCATTGAAATACGGATCCAAAACACGTTTTTGAGCCCTTTCTATTACATCAATATAAGATTCATCTGATAACAAATATTCTTTTGCCGGATATTCTTTTGAATTCACAAAGTTTAGAATTATAAAATGGATTGCTAAAATAATATCCATAGGAGGATGAGGTATCCTAGGAGACCCTATCAATACTATTTTACTATCTTCATCAATATAATCCTTCATGTACACTCCTCCTGCATGGAAATGGTAATATGGATGAATAAATTTCCCATTAGTGTTAACTTCCTTATCTAAATGCCAACAAAAGAAATTATATTCATCTTCATAGCCTGTTGCATTGACATCTTTAAATCCTTTTATGAAAAGTTCAAATTGATAATTATCAAAAATATCAATCTTGGCATTTAAGTTTTCTTGTAAAGTATAGTCCATTTTAATGACTATCGCAAATTTAGAAACCTTGGGTGCTGGTTTTTGTCCTGATGATGTAATTCTTAGTACTATGTCATCAATATTATAATTATAAAAAACTTCAGTAGTTTTTCCTACAAGATTATCTAAAGAATATAGTTCCATAAATTCGTTAAATTGATGTTTCTTTAACAAACGGACTAATTCTTTTATATCTGTAATTATTTTATTATGCTTATACTCTGGCATTTTTCCCAATCTCAAAAATTTCTTTTCTATCCATAGGAGACAATTTCTCGAGTAATTCAGGATACTCCAGTGCGCTATATAAAGATATATATTCTGGTTCCTGCCATACATCTATAACTTTATTATTATAGATATAGCCCTCATTAGGATCTAATGGCTTTAATTCTTTTGAACATATTGTCCAAAATGTTGAACTTGAAGCAAATTTGATGGGTTTTGCAGGTTGTAAATGTAAACTCCAGAAATTATTTATAATATCCACTCTATCAGCAGCTTTCATTCTTCTTAAAGATTTTCCGCCAGATATTTCTTTCCACATAGCTAGAATTTGATCAAACCACCACCTATCATATGCTTTTGATAATATTCCACGATACTTACAACTTTCTAGTTTTTCTTTTAAGATGTTAAAGTCTTCACACGATTTTTCAATACCCAGTCTCGCTGCCAACACATCTTCTCCCACCAAAATGCCTATAGAGCGAATTAGTGAATAAAAAATAGTGCGACAATATCCATATGGATTCTTTTGTTTACTAAATGTATCAAGAATCTCAATTAATCTATAATCTAAATAATCTGTATTTTCAATATTAAGCAATTTTGTAGTATTGTATGACTCTAAAATAATACTACGATATGATTCTATCAAATCAATAATAATTTTACTATATTTCTGGCAACAAGTTCGAAATTTAGTTTTAGAAATAACCATATCAAATAGATCCTGACTTGTAAAATCATTATTAAATTCAGGTAAGTTCTCTTCACTAGAAATTAATATGATAGGACATTTTTTATGGTTACCCCCATTAGTCCTAATTGTAGAAGCAAAAGTTGGTGCATCTACTCTTCCTGTGTTAGCAGTTAGTCTAAAGTCCATAATAAATGCGTCATATTCATTATCAACAATATCTGACAATGTATCATTAAAATCATCTGCATTATTAACGGCGACTTCAAACCCACATCTTTCTAAATCGTTTTGAATACTACCTGTGGGTAGATCTTCAATATACAATATCTTATAACTCATATAATACTTTCTAAATCTTTATCATTTGCTTTAGGTATTTCAACTCTAATACAAGTTGAATAATGCTGTTTGGGAGATACAACCATTATATTACCTTTATAACTTAATACAATATCTTTCACAATTTTAAGTCCAAGACCTGTCCCTTCTATTTGATTTTTATAGTCTAAAGAGTCCAATGAATTTTGCGATGTTGTTGTATAAAACTCATCAAATATTCGATCTTCATCTTCGGGAGAAATCCCATCACCAGTATCAGAGAACTCTAAATAAATATATTTGTCAGTTGCACCACATTCGATGTGAATTTGTCCAAAACTACCAATTCTTTTTATTGCCTTCTTTGAATTAGTATAAAAATTAAACAAAATAGAAGACCATTCCGATGGATGCATAGGCTTTGTATATAAATTATAGCCAATAAATTCCGCAGGTAACAATTCTATTCCTACTTTTATGGCATCACTATACATTGACTCAATAAATGGCTTGACAACAGTTCTTAATTCGATAGGTCTCAGTTCTCTTACAATATTCAGAGAAATGACATTGTCAAAATAAGACATATAAGTACTAAATGACGCAAAATTATCATTGAGGATGCACAACCTCTCAAGAGCCTTGTAGTTATCCTGTAAATCTTGAATTAGCACATTAATATCGTCTTTAATATTATCAAAATGATACTTTATTTCATGAATAAATTGTCCAATTGTTAAGCCTACACTTCCTAAAACTCTTAACATAGAACGTTCCTTAAGAGTCTTAGAAATTTCTTGTTTTTGTAATCTATCAACTTCTTCCAAATCTTTTTTCAACTTGGCAATTTTTTTTCTACGTTGTTTTTTCGCAACAACTCCATCGCCAGTCTCTAGTGCTTTATCTAACTCATCTAGAGTGTGGGCTATATTTTTAACTCTTATATCTATTTTTTCCCAATTCCCTTTTTCATCTTTTTTCTGTCCTGAGACAACTTTGATATTCCTAACCTCTGCTATCTTTATAACAGAATTTAATATCGCACGATAAGTAAAGTTTTGTAATTGAATCATGGCATCATTATTCATCAAGCCTTCTCTACTTGATGTTTCCTCAAAATCACCACTACTATCATCTATTTCAACAAAGCCAAAAAATGAAATATTTGTATGAGTTGGCAAAATAGAACGCCTACGCGTAGACATGTCCAAAGACAACCAATCATCACCAGGTTCTCCGTATGGCAACACACGAAATCCATTTCTATATAAACGTATACCTCCTGCTACATTAGCTAGTTTTCGTATTGCATTCAAATGCATTTTAGGAATGAGGTTACCTTCATATATGTAATAATACGCTCTAAATTTAACGTTCTTAATTTTATCAAAAAGAGAATTTTTATTATCTGGATCTATACCTATATCATCAGAAAAATCGATACCTAATTTAGAACTAAAAACACTATAACCAGCTTTATGATGTGCATCTACATGACCATCAATCACAGCAACAGCATGATCATAAATCATGATTTTGTCATCAACTATTTTTCTTTTAGAGATACCATCTGAAATATAGAATGTAGCCTTAAATCCAGGATCTACACCTTCTTCATTATTGTTTTTACTTAGAGGAAATGGTTGCATAATATCAGAAACATATCTGTATATTCTTTTAATTGCAGCTTCAGTCCATTTGTCTCTAAGATTTTCAATTCTTAATGTTGTACCAAAGATTTTATCATAATTTATTTCTTCAATTGTATTTGTTATGTCGATTAGGTTCTTTTCGCCGACATACTCATCCCAATCAATAGATAATTTATATGCCCTGTCTTCATTAATACTTTTAGTAATTATAGACAAGTTTCGACCCAATCTTTGTACTGCAAATCTTCCGATTCCTTTTTTGCCAGCTCTCTTTCTATTGTATAAATCTGAATATGGATGACGCACTTTATCTGTTGAAGAGATACGCATAAATCCATTTATTAATTGTTCTTTCGTCATTCCAACACCAGAATCCTCTATAACAAGTGTTCCTCCTGTCTCATTGGAATTTATAAATGTCAACTTTACATAAGTAGCATCTGCATCATATGAATTCTTTACCAATTCAGAAACAGCAGTCTCCTGTCTTGACACAAGTTCATTACCGAGTCTGTCTATCACACCAGCATCAACGGAGAAACGAACATTGCCCTTATCAAATTGAGATAATCTATTAGATAAAGACAAAATTGCACTATAATCTAAGTTTTCTTGACTTAGAAGATGTGATAATTTTTCTTTTACTTCAGATTCAGTCATATCTTTGTTGTTTATTTTTCAACATCTTATTTATTATTTGTATTATCTTCGTCTAATCCAACCTATAATTTTACAATATTAACATTATTTTTGCAACCTATCTATTAACACTGAGCGAACAATTTCATAACCCTCTTGAGGATTAAAGTTTTCATCAGGGCGAAGTAATTGTTGAGTGTCCCCCAAAAACTCTTCATCATGCATTTTGTCTTCCATGTTAATAATAAATTCCTTATATGTAGGAATATGATCAACTACGAAATTCATATATTGATGATAGCATTTCAGCACATTATCAATATTAAGTTCTTTGGTTGTCAAAGCTTTATATAAATCATATAAGTCTCTTCCCTTTCTTCTTTGATATAATGCTCTAAGCTTTGTACCTACAAGTTCATCAAGTTGGTAAGTGAGAACATTACATTCTCCTTGATACCACTTGTTTGAAACAGAAAATGGAATTTCTTGCATAGGTAACACATTGAAGTGTTCCTTACAGTTTATTTCTACTTTCAAGTGAATAGGTACAACAGGAGGTATTTCGGACTCCATTCTAAAAATCAAAGTATTATTGTTTCTTTTCTGTTTAACCTTGGGATCTCCAAGAAAAGACAATGCCTCCCTAATGTGGTCATAAGTTTCTTTGATAGGCTCTGCCTTAATTTGGACCAAATCAATGTCCTCACTATAACGAGGTTGGGGTGAAAGAAATAGCTTATGCAAAGCTGTACCACCACGAAAAGCCAGATGAGATGCCAAATACTCATCTTTATAGATTTCTGTTAGGGCTCTACAAATAAGAAGATCTTGTTCTACCTGTTCTGATTCAGTCCAGGGAACGACTTCATTCCATTCTCTAATCGCAAATTCGGGTATCATTCGTCTATTTCTATTTCTTGATTAATAATTACTTTCCATTTTCTATCTATCTCACAATCTTTTATTGATTTACCTATTTTAAATGGAATATTTCTTGTTGTGGAAAAGGGCATTTTGCTCTTAATTTTATTAGCAAGTTCTTCTCTCCCTAAGACCGATTCCAATATGTATCCAAATCTTTGATATATGGGTGCTGGTGCAAGAGTAAAGAATTCATCATCCAATTTTTCAAAATCAATACTATCTACTAATTCATTTAAAACAGTGCATGCCCTGTTTAAGCCTCCAATATGTTTTTCATTCTCAATTAAATCTATAGCTGTCAGTTCTGGGGATGCCACATTTATATAACCAGATTGAGCCTTATGTTTTCGTATAAACTTTTCAGGAATATCCTTCTTGGAGAAGAAAAGAATGGAGGTACCAGTCTTGGTCGTATTTCTTAATTTGGGGGCCTCAGTCATTACAGAAAAGGTTTGCGCCCTTTGATGTGATGCGCCATAGAAAGATGCTGCATTAAGTAAACTAACATAATACTTCTTGTTCAAAAATGACATTAACGCATCAATGTAAAATACCGGTGGTACAACTGCTTTTAGGGCAAATTCAATCGGCATGATAACATAAAACCCTTTCCAAGGAGAAATAATTTTCTTCTTTACTGTTAAGCGATATAATGATGTTCTAATATAGGCATCACTAAATTGAGGAAAGTTATTTTTAACATCCTCAATCGTAAAAGTGTAATAGCCTCTTATTACCTTTTCTTCAATCCAATCTGATAAACTATAATCTTGCTGTCTCATATATTCTGCGATACGATTGCAAATATAATCATTTTATGATGATTATTGCAATTCTATTGCTAATTATTTTGTTTAATATCGTGATAATACTTGTTTTCACACTTTTCAACATTAAGAATAGGTTGATTCCTGCCTTTTGCGGGTGAGAAATACCCTCCAACACCTTCTGTCTTATCCTACACGACTCGTATGTATTCAGCCTAAATGCGAGGGCAATGACCACTTCGATATTGTAGAATGTTGTCCTACTTGTAGGCGTGGCTAAATCACATCGCAGAGTTGTGATAGCTGATAGTGCTCCACTTTTGTATATTGCTTTGATGGCGGCTCTGAGTGTCGGGACTATTACCCCGAACAACTCCACTAACTCCATTTCAGACATCCATACATTACCGCTAAGAATATTCACTCTGCCACTTTCGCTGATTGTTATAATAGTTCGTTCCATACCGATACATATTAAATAGCGAATCTTCCGCTAACCCTATTCTCAAACATAGATATATCGTGTTAGAGTTTAGTCTTGGTTACTTTGGCGTAAATCTGCGTTGTCGTAATGTTGGTATGTCCGAGAATCTTACTCACGCTCTCTATTAGCATACCATAGTTCAAGGCTAACACTGCAAATGTGTGCCTACTCAGATGGAAAGCAAGTAGCAAAGCAAACGATTTCGGAATTGAATAAGGCAAACGTAAATGGTTGGGAAACAGCAAAAAGCAATTTTCTCGCATAGTTGGTACTACGCAAGAAATAACGGTTTGGGGCAAGAGTTCAGTTACCAAATCGTTTGCTTGGCTGTTACCTAAAGCCAGTAGGTAACGAAATAATCTGCAATGGCATCACATTGCGTTGATTGTCATTGTTTTGCATAGTAAAGAACGCTTATATATAGGCTAAATTTGCCACTAAAAATATAAGCGTATGAAAGTAGAAAAATTCAAGGTGTTGCTCTACCTTAAAAGGAGCGGATTAGACAAGTTGGGTAAGGCTCCCATCATGGGACGAATTACCGTAAATCGAACGATAGCGCAGTTCAGCAGCAAACTGTCGTGTACTCCCGAACTATGGAATCCTCGCGAGAGCCGACTCAATGGCAAAAGCAAGGAGGCTGTTGAAATCAATACCAAGATTGACAAGTTGCTGCTTGCCATAAATTCGGCATTTGATTTTCTTTTGGATCGTAAGATTGATTTTGATGCAACTGCAGTCAAAGAAGCGTTTCAAGGAAGCGTTGAAACTCAAATGACACTGCTTAAGCGATTAGATATTCATATTGAGGATATGCGATCAAGAATCGGTGTTGATTTTGCCAAATCATCTATGTCAACCTATATCTATACTCGCAGGTATTTGGGCGAGTTTATCAAAAAGCATCTCAAGGTTGATGATTTGGCTTTCGGGCAGTTGAATGAGCATTTGACATATGAGTATCAGGAGTATGTCTTGAAGGATAAAGGTCATGCAGTTGATACGGCAAGGTATTATCTGGCCATACTCAAAAAGATTTGCAGATTGGCGTTCAAAGAGGGACATTCAGAGAAACGCTATTTCGTAAATTTCAAACTTCCAAAAGAGAATAGGAAAGCACCACGTGCATCGAGCCGAGAGGACTTTGAAAAGATACGGGATTTGAAAATTTCTGCATCCAGAGTAACGCATAATATTGCAAGGGATCTATTCTTATTTGCTTGCTATACAGGTGTTCCCTATGCCGATGCTGTTTCAATAACAGACGATAACATCTATACCGATGACAATGGTGCATTATGGCTGAAATATCTGCGTAAAAAGAATGAGCACTTGGGGCGAGTAAAACTATTGCCTGAAGCTATTGCTCTGATAGAGAAATATCGCAGTAATGAGCGCAAGGAGTTATTCCCGATGATACACCACCCTAATCTGCGAAGACATATGAAAGGACATCGAGACTTGGCAGGAATTAAGGCGGATTTGGCCTATCACATGGGGCGTCATACTTTCGGAAGTCTGATTACGCTTGAAGCAGGAGTCCCTATAGAAACAATCAGCAAAATGCTTGGGCATACAAACCTTACCACAACTCAACTATATGCTAAGGTAACACCTAAGAAGTTGTTCGATGATATGGATATATTCATCAAGGCTACAAGTGATATGACATTAGTT
>JAFWZH010000010.1 GCA_017522515.1 Clostridia bacterium | reverse complement strand
CCGTGAGGGGAAGCACGTCATATTTTTGTCGCAATGACTTAGCAGACAACAGTAGACCATAAAATCTCGAGGCCTAAGTTCTTGTTTGAATATTCTATTTGGTACCATAAAAAAATTCTTGTGCAATTGTGTAACCTCCGTCTTTTTCAATGTACTGCATCTGCTTATCTTCTTTCTGTTTTAAATTTTTACAGTGATTTAGCCTAAGAAGGCAATCAAAAAACAATCAAAAAATCAACCGAAAAACGCAATCGAAAAACACCATCCAGTGTGCACCGACAGCATTTGTTTTGAGCAGAAAAGCTATTTAGTTGTCAAAGAGCGAACACGGCTTTTGGCACCGTGGGAGAAGATGATAACACACGAAAAGAAATTCGTCAAGAAAAGAAAAAGCGAAATAAAGTTCGACTTTTTTGATGAAGAATAGTTGATGTTGTGGTTTAAATGAAAATATAGAGAAATGCGTTTTTTTGATAATAAATGCGTGGAACTTATTTATCACACATTTATTTGTGAATCTTTTTTAGAAATTCTATTATATTAATTTAGCTTTTGAGATAAATTAAAAAAATTTGTTTTAAAAATCGGATATGGTATAATTAAAAACAGAAAAAGCATAGTACACAATGTTGTGGGTTTGAATAAGAGATATAATGCGTTGATAAACCGATGGAGGGTGTTTAGAAATGGCGGATATTATACAATATAACAATGATTTTGAAAATATTATTGCAATCATTGAACGTTCCAAAGCGCGAGCTATTAGAGCTGTTAATGCTGAAATGATCGAGATGTATTGGCAAATCGGTAAATACATTAGCGAAAAAGCAGCTAACAATGGTTGGGGTAAAAGTGTTGTTCAAGATTTTGCACTTTTTTTAAAACAAGAATATCCTTCAGTAAGCGGTTTTTCGGCACAGAATATCTGGAGAATGAAACAATTTTACGAAACATACAAAGATAACGAAAAACTCTCACCACTGGTGAGAGAAATTACATGGTCGAATAATTTGCTTATTATGGCAGGATGTAAAACTGATGAAGCCAAAGAGTTTTATTTGAGACTTTGTATTTCTAACGGTTATGGAAAGCGAGAGCTCGAACGTCAAATTGACAGTATGCTCTTTGAAAGAACTATGATATCGACAACTAAAAATAAAAATTTGATTGAACAGAATCCTGCTGTTGGACTGCTACGTGACTCGTATGTGCTTGAATTTTTGGATGTACCTAAAGACTACAGAGAAAAGGATATGCGAAAATCTATTATTGCAAACTTGAAACAATTTATTTTGGAATTTGGAAAAGATTTTACATTTATGGGAGAAGAATACCGCGTACAAGTAGGCAATACCGATTTCTTTATTGATTTACTATTCTACAATCGTGCTCTTTCTTGCCTTGTTGCAATAGAATTGAAGGTGGGGAAATTTAAGCCTGAGCACCTTGGTCAGTTAAGTTTCTACTTGGAAGCGTTGAATCGTGATGTGAAGAAACCTAATGAAAACCCAAGTGTTGGATTGATTCTTTGTACGTATAAGGATGATATGGTAGTTGAGTACGCTTTGAGCAGTAGTCTTTCGCCTGCGATGGTTGCCGATTACACTTTGAAATTACCAGATAAGAAATTGCTTGAAGCAAAATTGCGTGAGATTTCAATGCTTGCGGAAAATGTTGAAGATGAGAATTAATCGGTTTAAAGTGGGTTTTAAAATATATGAATCCTTCCACCAAGGCCACCTCACCATCAGGTACTAGTCGAGGTTCCTCGGTGTGGGTTCAAGTCCCGTCATCCGCACCAAATCGAGTATTCATAACGGATTTGTGTTATGGGTGCTCGATTTAAATTTATATGTGTTTTAAGAAAAGATATTGGGGGCAAATTTCATGATTAAAAAAATTAAAATTCTTTCTTTAGTGTTAGTTGTAATTTCATTATTTAATTTTTCGGCTTGTCGGCTGATATACTCAGATGACGTTGTATCAATTGCAGAGTATCTTAAATATTTTGACAGACCTGAAGACATTGTTATAAACAAACTTGAAAGAGTAGAGTTCGAAAATAAAACGATTTATTATATGTCGTGGAGTGAATATCAGGAATCAGACGAAGATGAAACTGAATTGCTGATTGTATATGATCATGAGACAGATGAAGTAAAAAATTATTTCATGTTAGATATGGAGTATGGAATGTACCAGGATATGAAAGCATTATGGGATTCAAGAGAAACAAAAGCAATTTCATCGTATACTTATTCAGCAGAAGAGATTGAAAAACTTGTTTCGGAAATAGCAGATTACTGTGATACATGGATGGATGACGAGGAGCGGAAGAACTAATAAAAGAGGTAAATAATGATTTAAAAAATACTGATTATTCTCACATCAATAACGATAATTCCGGTCTTGTTTTGGGCGATTAAAACTACTTATGAGTTATTCTATATTCTCTTTGAATTGCCCAAAGTGATGGAAGGTTCAGTTTATTCCAAGGAAAACTATGAGATGTTAGTTGGATCGTCCGGAGCGAGCGCGACGTCGTTTATTGTAGTGCTTTTTGTTCTTATTAATGTATTATTAATTTTATTACACAAGGGTACATTTTCTGAACTTCGCAAGAAAATATCTGCATTTACGCAGCAACTTATATGCTTTATTTATTTGATAGCATCGAGCATAAGCTTAATAATTTATCCCTATGAATTACTGGGATTCCGTGTTTTTTATATTAGTGGCATTATGCTATTTTCGCCTATATTGTTGACAGTGATTAACACAATGGGGTTGATTAAAACAAATAAAAGAGCAAAAAATGCAAGTTGCTTGAAAGAGGATATTGTTTAATCGACGTTTTACAAAGGCTTATTTTTTATAACATTTGCTTTTTGTACGGAAAGTTTATCTATATTTGTACTTTAACTATTTGGCACCACCGAGGTGATGCTATTTGGTTATAGTGGAAAAATTTTTTGTCGTATATTATAATCAGTTCGATAAATAAGAATTTGCAGGTGAGAGTATGGAAGCAAACCGAAATGCAACCTTTTCAAAAATTGATATGGATTCGTGGGAAAGAAAAGAATACTTTCTCCACTACTACAATGACGTTCGCTGTACTTACAGCGTTACCGTCAACGTGGATATAACAGAAATATACAACCGAGTAAAAGACAAAGGCATCAGACTGTATCCGACCTTGATATGGTGGATAGCAAATGCCGTCAACCATTTTCAGTTTTTGCGTTTCAATCACGACGAGGACGGTAATATCGGATACTATAATGAAGTGAATCCGTCCTTCACCTTTATGCCGCAGGAGAGCGAGAAATTTCACGTATTATGGTGCAAATATGACCGAAGCTTCAAGACATTTTATGAACGCTGCGTTGAGGTTATGGACACCTGCGATACAAGCAAAATGTTCCCGATGGACGATATGCCACGGAACTGCTTTGATATATCCTCTGTACCGTGGATAGAGTTCACATCGTTCAATCTCAACGTGTTCTCAACAGGCACACACTTACCGCCCATATTTACCACGGGTAAGCTGATGAAAGAGAATGGCGGAGTGAAGCTCCCGTTCTGTCTGCAAATCCATCACTCAATCTGCGACGGCTACCATGCAGGGCAGTTTTTTGACTATTTGCAAAACCTTGCAGATAAAGCAAGCGATTGGTTGAAATAGTCAAATAAGAATTTGACGAGGTTAAAGATGAAAACGAAACATGTTGTTGTTTTGCCGTATGATGCCAAATGGAAATCTGATTTTGAAAACATAAGACAAGAAATTGAAAAGGCGATTGGTGATTTGATTGTTGGTGTAGAGCATGTAGGTAGTACGTCAGTAGATGGTCTGTCAGCAAAGCCTTGCATTGATATTGATGTGGTAATCAAAGACTATTCCGTTCTTGATGATGTTATTGACAAGTTGGAGTCTATAGGATATATCCATGAAGGAAATCTTGGAATTGAAGACCGAGAGGCATTTAAATATTTGGATAAACCTCATTTACAAACTCATCACTTATATGTATGTCCTCAGCAATCCAAGGAACTGCACCGACATATCACCTTTAGAGACTTTCTTAGAAAAAATCCTGAAGCAGTAAAAAAATATGGTGCCGTCAAGGAGATGGCAGCACAGTTGTTCCCTGACGACATAGAGAAGTACATTGAGTATAAGTCTCCTTGCATTGAAGAATTGTATAAGATGTGCGGTTTGGAATGATGTACCAATTCCAATAGGCCGAACAGTTAGGAAAATAAGAATTTGTAGGTGCGTGCAATGAACCTAATAGAATTAACTCACAAGAACGATATTTTACAAACATATGAGATTTACAAACACTGTATGTTTATGCCTACCGAAGAAAAGTTTAATAAGAAAGTAGAACAATTTCT
>JAFWZH010000073.1 GCA_017522515.1 Clostridia bacterium | reverse complement strand
TGTAATTCCTAATAGTATAACTACAATAGGAGATTCTGCGTTTGTTTAACCCCAACAGAACACCTTTTATAGTAGTAAATAGTTAGTTTTTCCTTAAAAATCATCATATTTCAATAATAACAGTAATTTCGTAGGTGTCTTTGAGTCTTGGCTCAAAGCCTTTTTTTAATCCTATTGTGGTGTAAACTTCGTATTCAGTAGTAGTTTGCATAATAGTAAAACCCCGACGGTGTTTGTTACCATCGGGGTTATTTTCATCTTCATCGTCGGGTGGTGTAGGTTTCGGCGTTGAAGTGTATTTTAACACTAATTCAATTTTATCATTATGAACGAATACTTTTTCCACTAACAAGTCAAGCATTATTTGTGGTGCTTCTTTTGCTCCGTTTTTAAGATACTTTTCAACCTGAGTTCTTTCAATACGGACTTCTTCACGCATACGTTCCATTATAAGACGTTCCTGCAATTCACGCTTGGTTGTTTCAAGCTCTTGTAAGCGTTCTTTTGTCGTGTCCGTTATGATGCCACTTTCAATAGCGACCATTATATTGCTTAACGACTTATTGACTTGAACTAACTGTTTTTCAAGCATCTTAACGGGATTTTCAGCTTCAAGGTTTCTATTATGAGCCTTGCATATCTCGTCAACAAGAAACGCTAAATTTTCACCGTTTATAAGGTTGAAAAGGGTATCAATAATAATTCGGTCTAAAACGTCTTTTTGATACATTTTAGTTTGGCAATCTCTTTTACCAATAGCATTGTAGCATTTGTAATACCTAAAAACACGACCTGTCTTTGACGTTCCCGTATAGGAAGTTAGCCTTGCACCACATTGACCGCAAAATGCTTTTCCTCTGAGTAAATACGTAACGTCTGGAACGTGCTTTCCCTATCGGTTAGCATCAATCCTTTTTCGAGCAATCTCATAAAGCTCTGGCGTAATGATTTGTGGATAAATGTCGTAGTATTCTTCGCCGTGTAGCACGTATTTACCCGTGTATTTCTCAACGTGAAGAATAACGTACATATTCGCAGCGGTGAAATGTTTGCCACGATAGAGGATACCACGCTCGGCAAAATCTCTTTCAATGTCGATGCCTCGTTCACCTGCTGCAAAACGTGTAAAAATCTCTTTTACAACGGCGGCGTCTTCTTCATTTATCATTACTTTTTTCTTTTCGGTGTAGTAACCGTAATTCAGTTTACCTGCACAATGTAAACCTTTTAAGCGTGTTTCTCTTTGACCACGCCTTGTTTTTTGCGACAATTCTTCTGAATAGTATTGGTTCATACCTTCAAGCAACGATTCAAGCAAAATGCCCTCAGGCGTTTCAGGGATATTTTCCATAGCAGACAGAATTTTAATGCCGTTGTCTTTAAGGCGTTTTCTGTGCATAGCCATCTCGTATTTATTACGAGAAAAACGGTCAAGTTTATATACCAAAACGTAATCCC
The DNA here is from genome assembly GCA_017522515.1 of Clostridia bacterium. Next base: position 12,289 of record JAFWZH010000073.1, on the reverse strand, counting down.
AAGCACGTTTATCGCTGTCTTTCATCATTTGTTGGAATTGCTCACGGTTATCGTTTGTACCCGTAGTGGCTCTGTCGATATAGGAATGAACAATTACAATTCCGTTCCTTTCGGCAAAGTCATTACACACACGAACTTGACCTTCGATAGACTGTTCAGTTTGTCTATCACTTGAATATCGAGCGTAAATAACTGCGGTTTTCATTGTAAACCCTCCTTTTCTTATTGTTGAACACAGTCTAAAAGCCAAACTTGCAAGAACTTTGCAACGTTAAAAAACTTTTTTCCAACGTTCAACATTTTGTTTTTGAAATTGTCTTTCGACAACCAAAAACAATCGGGAAAAGGTGCAGTGGTCAAGGAAAAAGAAAAAAATATTGTCCTTCGTATTCCTATATCTAATGTTTTAAGCAATAATTTTTTCCCTTGACAACCAGACTTTTTCTGATACCCAAAAACCCCAAACCCCGAAAGACAATTTATGTATATTGCCTTATCAGTTCACCTTTTGCACCCAAAACTACACTTTTAGTTCCCCGACAAAAAGAAAACCACCTGCTATACTTTTAAGCAGGAGGTGAGATTATGGCAAAAGAAAATACGGAAATTAAGGTAGAAATCAATGGCGTACCCGATTTGAAATCTATCCCCAAAGCAGTTTTAGAGCCCGTTATAGAAACGCTACTTGCTAATATGCTCGAATACTTTAAGCAAAAGCCCGAAGAATAATAAAATTTTGATGGCGAAAATGAGCATTCAAAATATTTGTTTTATAAGATTTGTTTCAGAAAAGCAAATAGATTGAAAAATTCACAAGAATATGATATAATAAACTAACCGATAAATAAGAATTTATCGAAGATTGTAATAATGATTAACTTTACAGCCTGCAGGAGACTAACAGATGACAAAAGTAAAGATTAAAATAGTTGATGATACAGAGTTAAGAAAAGAATTAGATATGGAATATGATTTTTCTTCTCAAGAGCAATTATGTAAATATGCATTATTGTTGGCCCATCATATACTTGAATTGATAAACTATCCTGACATGGATAATGAAACAATAAAAGAAGGCTTTTTTATAAATGAGCAGTGGCAAAAAGGCAATGTTCGTATGCATGATGTTAGACAAATTTGCTTTAAAATTCATCAAATGGCAAAATCAAGTGAAGATGATATTATCAGCACAGCATTGAGAATTGTCGGTCATGCTGTTGCTACAGGCCATATGAAAGAACACGCAATGGTGGCTTCTGATTATGCAGTTAAAGTTATCAATTTATTATGTCCTAATAATATGGATGCTGTTAAGAAAGAGCGTTTGTGGCAGATAAATCATTTGAAGGAAATCAAAAATTAAAAACTGATAAATTCCAATAGGTCGAACAGTTAGGAAAATAAGAATTTGTGGAGGTGATAATGTGGTAAGTATAACAGATGCAAAACAGATTCTTCGATTTGCGATAGATGCGGAGATTAAAGCGTTTCTTGATGGTGGTTGGGGTGTAGATGCACTGCTTGGATACCAGACAAGAGTCCATAACGATATTGATATTTTTGTAGAAAAGAACGATTACCAGAACTTTATACAGATCATGAAAGACAATAACTTTTATGAGATAAAGATGGAATATACAACATCGAACCATACTGTATGGGAAGATATGAAAAAAAGAATTATTGATTTGCATTGTTTTGAATATACAGACGATAGCGGAATTCTCTATGAAGGGGTTTGCTTTCCATCAGAAACTTTTTCTGGTAAAGGAAGAATCGAAGATATAGAGGTTTCCTGCATTGAGCCATACAGTCAAGTAATGTTCCACCTTGGATACGAGTTTGATGAAAACGATATACATGATGTGAAACTATTGTGCGAAACATTTCATATAGAGATTCCAGAGGAGTATAGATAATTGCAAATTCCAATAGGTCGAACAGTTAGGAAAATAAGAATTTTATGTTGAGATGAAGGCGGATAGGTGTCCGTCTTTTTCTATTGACAAACAAAAGGTAACGTGTTACCTTATATAAAGTAATGTATTACCTATCGGAGGGGGGAATTGAATATAACAGATGTTATTAATAATGATAAGGTAGATTTTACAGGCATCGAATCATCGTACTTTTTGCTTGGTTTATTAAGTGCATTTGAGAACAGATTTCAGGCTGTGGCAGATAGCACGATGAGGGAAATTAGCTGGAAACAGTTCTTTGCCATTATTTGTATTAACTTGTGCAAAGACAATCCAACAGTAAAGGAACTTGCAGAAATAATGGGTAGTTCTCATCAGAATGTAAAACAGATTCTACTGAAATTAGAAAAGAAGGGATTTGTTCGCATTACTATAGACGAAAGAGATAAAAGAAAGCAACGTATTGAACTTACTGATTATTGCAAAGAATTCTGTGAAAGAAATAATGAGATGACCATGAGTATTATGAAAAAAATGTTCAGGGGCATTTCAGAGGAACAATTACAAGTTACGATACAGACTATTATACAAATCGAAGATAATCTAAAGGGGGTTCGGGAAAATGTGTAAAGGCATTATTTTATATCAATCAAAATACGGAGCAACAAAAAAGTATGTTGATTGGCTGACAGAAAGAACGGGATATGATTGCATTGAAACAAAAAATATGAAAGTCTCGCACCTACAAAATTATGATGTAATAATTTTAGGTGGAGGTGTTTATGCATCAGGAATTGCGGGATTACATTTTTTGAAGAAAAACATATCCAGTTTTCCTGACAAAAAAATTGCTGTATTTGCGGTTGGCGCATCTCCATATGATGAGAAAGCTATAAGACAGATAAAGGAAATGCATTTCAAAGATGTATTAATAAATATTCCGCTGTTTTATTGTCGTGGGGCATGGGATGAAGAGAAAATGACTTTTGGAGACAGAACACTTTGCAGGATGCTACAAAAAGCAGTTGCGAAACAAAATCCGAATGAGTATGAACCTTGGCAAAAAGCGTTGATGTGTGCAGTTGGAAAGAAGTGTGATTGGACAGATAAAACATATTTGGAGCCAATACTGAAGTTTATAGAGGAGAGATAATTACGGGAATATTTATGAAATCAAGTTTTATGAAGCGACAAATTCCAATAGGTCGAACAGTTAGGAAAATAAGAATTTAACGAGCAACATTTTTTGTGTATGTTATTTTTAATGGATATATGGTGACGATATGGGTAAACTTTTGATTTTTAACTTTATACTGATTGTTTTCATTGCCCTTGGGTTATGGCTAATTAAGAAATATGTGAAGCGTGAACGCACAAAAAATCTGATTTTTTGTGTTGCCGCAGTCTTCACGATTTTATTCCATTACAGCACATTGGGTTTCAAGCTGCTGACTAATGGAAACGCAATGGAGTATTTACGCGATACGCCGAATCTGATATTGCCTATTTATCCATGCAATGTAGTAATGTGGTCGGCATTGATTTTTGCGTTCTTAAAAAACAAAAGTTCGAGAGTCGGAAAGTTTTTCGCAGATTATTTGTTTTGGTTTGGTATAATCTCGACACTCGTAGGAATGTTTGCAAACGTGGATTTTATAAACAATCCTACACTTGCTGATTACAATAATTTCAAAAGTATAGCTGCGCACGCAACACTTCTTTTTAATGTCCTTTTGTTGCCAATCTTTGGCCATATAAAAATCAACGTAAAAAGAAACCTCCTAAATATTATTATTTCAATTTTTGTGATGGCGGCAATTGGCTTTTACTGTAATCTTGTTTTCTACGTGCTTGTTTCCGCAGAGGCGGCATACGATGTGAATTCCATGTTCTTAATTCATTCGCCGTTTGAGGGGCTTGACTTTCTGACATACCCGGTGATTGCATTGATAGCAGTGCCGATTTACTTTGCCGTGTTTGTAATATGCGGCAGAATATTCCAAAGAAAGAAATAACGAAACCATTATTGTAAGATTTCCGTTTTAAGATAGTCTTATATGTAAAGGAGGTGATAGGTAATGGAGTTTGAGGAGATTTATACTACATACTTTCGCGATGTTTTTCTTTATATCCACAGACTTTCCAATAATGAGCATTTGGCAGAAGAAATCACATCTGAAACATTTTTTAAGGTTATGAATTCTATTGAAAGTTTCCGCGGAGATTGTGATATTCGTGTTTGGTTATGTCAAATTGCGAAGAATTGTTATTTCTCGTATTTGAAAAAAACACAAAGAATAGATAGCATTGAAGATATAGAAACAGCAGAACAAAGTGAAAATTTTGAAGAAAGATTCTTTCAGAAAGATGCAGCAATGCAAATACAAAAGGTTCTTCACGATATACCCGATCCATACAAAGAGGTTTTTATGTGGCGCGTTTTCGCAGAAATGAGTTTCAAACAAATAGGACAGATATTTCACAAATCTGAAAATTGGGCTTGCGTTACCTATCACAGAGCACGAAAAATGATTAAAGAAAGATTGGAGGCTGACGGCTATGAAAAATGAGTGTAATATTATCAGAGATATTCTGCCGTTATATATTGAGGGGCTGGCAAGTGCGGATACTGTTGCTTTCGTTGAAAAACATTTGGAAAAGTGTTCTGCATGTCGAAAAGAGTTGGAAAACATGAAAAGTGAAATCAGCCTGGACGAAGTCGTTTCCGTAGCGTGTGAAAGTGAAAACGACAGCAAGCCTTTAAGAAAATTTGCCCGGAAATGGAAACGAAAAAAACGTATTGTAATAACGTCTCTTGCCGTAGTATTGCTGGTTGTTGCGTTGCTTGGCAGCTGTTTTGTGTCTTATGTGAAATTTGATACGGCAAACCCATTTTCGGCAGCCAACGGTTTTATTCAGGTGGTCGTTGCAGATAAGGATTATATCGAAATTCAAAAGTCGCCCAAAGTGATGCTTGCACAACCGGGTGAGGCTGTATTTTTGAAATACATGGAGTCTCGCGGTTATACGGAAATGGTGGGAGAGCGCCTAGGCTCGTTGCGTGTTTTTACTAATGGTAAAGAAAAAGAAATAATTATTTGTTCTCAAAACGCATATTATGCCAAATGGTGTTGGCAATAAGTTTGTGCTATAATTAGATTAATTAATAAGATTTTGATGAGGTGTTCCATGGAATACAGACAACTTCCTCACGGAAATGAAAACGAAAAATTTAGTGTACTCGGTCTTGGAATGGGCGGTATCGGAAAGACGCCTGTTGATGAGATTGAAGCTATTATACGCAAAGCAATAGATAACGGCATCAACTTCTTTGACCTTTGCACGGCGGGGGCGTCCTATGCGCCTATCGGCAGAGCTATTCGAGATTGCCGTGACAAAGTATTCTTACAAGTGCATTTCGGTGCGGTATATGATGAAAACGGAGAATACGGTTGGTGCCGTGATTTCGAAACAATAAAAAAGACTTTCTTGTGGGAACTTGAAGCTCTCGGCACAGATTATGTTGATTTTGGTTTTCTACATTGCGTTGACGAAAATGAGGATTTTGACAAATTGTGTGAAATCGGAGTTCTCGATTACCTGAAAGAATTAAAAGAGCAAGGTATCGTTCGTCATATCGGCTTTTCATCACATACACCGAGTGTGGCAAACCGTATCATCGACACAGGAATTGTTGATATGATGATGTTTTCAATAAACCCTGCGTATGATTTTGAAAAGGGAGATGAATACGGCATTGGTTCAGTAAATGAACGATTCGAGCTTTTTAAACGCTGCGAGCGTGAGGGCGTGGGCATTTCCGTAATGAAACCATTTTTCGCAGGACAGCTGCTGTCTGCTGAACAGTCGCCTTTTGGCGTCTCGCTTACACATACGCAATGTCTGCAGTACGCACTTGACCGCCCGGGTGTGCTGACTGCTGTTCCCGGTGTTCAGACGACGGAACATCTTGACGCACTACTTAAATTTCTTGCTGCAAGCGAAGAGGAAAAGGATTATTCCGTTATTGGTACATTTACGGCAGACACTATTACGGGCACATGCGTTTATTGCAATCATTGTCAGCCTTGCCCCGCAGGAATAGACATTGGTCTTGTTAATAAATATTATGATCTTGCTCTTGCCGGCGATGATATTGCTGCAAATCACTACACAAAGTTATCAGTAAAGGCTGATGCCTGTATTAAATGTGGTCATTGTGAAAGCCGTTGTCCTTTTGGCGTAAAGCAAGAAAGCCGAATGGATGAAATAGTAAAATACTTCGCGTAACGTTATAATGAGATTTACAAGTTATACCCTACACTGCACGAAGCATCGAAAGATTCAACAATAATTACTGCATTCTGTTAAAAAGCAAAAAAATATGATATAATCAGTTCGATGAATAAATAATTGACGAAACACTTTTTATTTACGAGATCAAAGATTGGTGTTGACAATTCATCTGCTTGTATATGTGGTTTGTTATAAAAATACTTAAGTGAAAGGGTTTTGGAAATGAACAAAATAAAGAAAATAGTAATAGTATTACCATTAATTTTAGCCACTTTTCTGTTAGTTTGTGCCACATCTTGTAAAGATGAAACTTTTATTAATAAAGGTGAAGAAGTTTTTAAGGATGAAATTGTTATTTCTGCTTTTTGGCCGCCGATGCTTGATTTTGTTAACGATACACAATTTAAGTACATGCAAGACGCACATATAGATTTAATGGAATATGGTAGTGATCCAATATTTAACGACCCGGATTCTGTAGAAAAGATGCTTGACCTGTGTGATAAATATGACATATACGTAACTATTTATGATAACGATGCTAAAGGTTGGACCGATCTTACTGATGAAGAAATTCAAAAAATTGCAAAAAAATGGATGAAATATAAAGGCGTTGTAGGTTTCTACATTAAAGATGAGCCTCAAAATGCAAATCCTTACGGCAGAGTGGCGAGAGCTATACGTGAGGTATTTCCGAATGCAATATGTCAAATGAATATGTTTCCTTGGGGGGCTTTAAAAGATGCAAGGGCTCACGCCGAGGATTGGATTAATTCGGCAGGCTACGGAAATGTATCATATCTTTCCTTTGACCAGTATCCTTTCGGTGTTGCTGAAAATTCAAGACCCGATATGTTTTATAATTTAGATTTAGTGAGAACAACGGGGCTTAAATATGATGTTAAAACAGCTTGTTACATACAATCTATCAGTAACATGAAGAGTTATCGTGATCCTACAGTAAGCGAGACACGATATCATACTTCTGCCGCTTTGGCCTATGGAATTAAAAACATTAAATATTTTACTTGGATTACACCTGTAGAACGCGACGAATCGTTTACCAATGCTATAATTAATCCTGACGGCACGAAAAATGCTCGCTATGACGGTATCGTAGATATTAATACAAAGATTAAAGCAGTAAGTAACATTCTTGGAAGAACTGATGCTGTCGAAATTTATCATTCTACAACGCAGGATCCAAGTACCGTTAAAATACCGGATGATTATTTTATTAAACCTGATGAAAATTGTGATGCTATTTTCTCGTTAATGGCTGATAAATATGATGAATCAAATTATTTGATGATAGTCAATAAGGATTTCATTAATTCAAGCAAAATGGTTTTTACTTTAAATGGTATTGAATTGACGGATGTTACAAACGGCCGTGAAACAAAAGATATTATTAAGGAAAGGCTCGATGTGACTATTGAGGCAGGCGGCTTTAAGCTTTATAAAATTACCGGTAATAATGTCAGACCGGTATATGAAGATAACGACAAAACGAACATAGCAAATAATAAGCCTGTTTTTTCAAGTTTGTCACTTGGTGAAAACGGTTGGTATGCATGCAAGGCTGTTGACGGAATCAGATATTCAACAGGCACATCTCAAGGCTTTAAAATTGATGCTTATAAAATGGATCAGGACGAAACGGATTTTTACTTTATGGTTGATTTGTTAAGGGATGTTGATTTTAATAAAATTGTGGTCTATCCATGCGGACAAGAGGATGACTATAATTCATCTTATCCTAAGTCATACGATATATATGTTTCGTCAGATCGTGAGAATTTCGATAAAATTGCATCTTTTAAATTGGATGGCAAGTTGAACTACATACCTACTTTTACATTTGACACTGTTAAAGGTAGATATGTAAAAATAGTATTTACACAAGATGTTTTGGATTTGTATATAAATGGTGTCTCTTTTTCTGAAATAGAGATTTATAAGGAATAGTTAATACGAGCTAAGGCATTGGAAAAAGCAGGAACATACGAAAAATCACAGTTGAGCTTCATTTTCTGTGCTTGTAGTAATTTAATATTTGCGGAGGTTAATCGATGTTTGAACAAATATTGCTATTGTTGTATAATCAGTCTGATAAAATTTTTATAGGTGATACAAACTAATGGAGCTATATGTGAAACATTTTAGCGAATTGACAACAGAAGAATTATTTGAGATTTACAAACTTCGTGCCTTGGTTTTTGTTGTGGAGCAAAATTGTGCGTATCAAGATGTTGATGATGCTGATAAGCAAGCATATCATCTGTGGCTAAAAGATGAAAATGATATTGTTGCTTATTCAAGGGTGCTTCCCAAAGGTGTAAAACATAGCGAAGTATCTATCGGCAGAGTGATTTCCGCAAGAAGATGTTGTGGTCTTGGCTCCAAAATCGTGAGGTCAGGTATTGAGGTCGCAAAAAACAAACTAAATGCCGAGCGCATATTTATTGAAGCACAAAGCTACGCTCGTGAATTTTACGAGAAATCAGGCTTTAAGCAAAACGGAAATGAGTTTATGGAGGACGGCATTCCGCACATACCCATGATACTTACATTCTAATGGTGATGGTGGTGGGCAGAAGAGCTGCCTGCAATTTCCGTATGGCAAAGTTTGTCGTGGCAGAGCTCACTACCTGCTTCGAGTTCAAGCGTTGCATGACCGATGCCATGTTCCTTTAATTCATTACGAATTTTGTCCTTGATTTGGGATACATCCGAATTTGTTACAATGTGCATGGTGGCGTAGTTTCTTTGGCCGTCCATACTCCAAATATGTATGTGATGAACATCTATAACACCGTCTATTTCGGAAATGTGCTCGCTGATTTCAGCAATGTCAAAGCCGTGGGGTGTTTTTTCAAGGAATATGTCGAGTACTTCTTTTAAATTCTTAACAGCGTTTACGAGTATGAATGCTGCAACACCAATGGACATAATCGAATCAATGAGGGTAAAATCTGTAAATCTCATTACAATAGCGCCAATCAATACAACTACCCAACCAAGAACATCTTCGAGCATATGAAGGTTGACTGCTTTCTGGTTTAGCGAAATGCCTCCGCGAGTTATAAGTGCTGCGCTGAAATTAACACAGACGCCGATGATTGCGAAGATAATCATTCCGCTATAGTTGATTTTTGTGGGGTGGAAAATTCTGACAATAGCATTGAAAATAACTACAACGGAGCTAAGAAGAAGTATCAATGTGGTGATTGCACTGCCGATAACAGAGTATCTTGCATATCCGTAAGTGTATTTTTCGTCAGGTTGTTTTTTACTTTTCTTTTCCAGGAAATAAGATATGCCGATACCGGCGGCATCACCGATGTCATGCACGGCGTCGGAAATAATCGCAACACTTCCGGTAAAGATGCCTCCGACAAATTCAAAAATAGAAAATGCCAAGTTTAAAATAAATGCAATCAATATATTCTTTTCGGTTTTCATATTGTCCTCCTATTGATTTGAAATGTTTTTATGATACAATAAGTTCTGTATTGAACTTGTTGTATATTATTTTATGAGGCGGATTAAAGGAAAACAACATCCGAATTTACGCTGATGTACGATATTGAACATTTTTGCAAAATTGTATGGAGAAAATTATGGACAGACGTCAGAGAAAAACACGAGAAGCAATATTTGCGGCTTTTATCGCATTATTATCAAAAAAAGATTTTAGTCAGATTACAGTGGGCGAGATAATCGATAAGGCAGATGTAGGCAGAGCAACTTTCTATTCGCATTTTGAAACGAAGGATTTTCTCTTAAAAGAACTTTGTGAAGAGTTGTTTTGTCACATTTTTGATGCGACAAATAACGGACAAACTGAACACAGACATATTTTTACATGCGATGCACCAAACTCTGTATTTCTGCATCTTTTTCAACATTTGCAGAAAAATGATAATAATATTCTGGAATTACTTGCTTGCCAAAACAATGAGTTATTCTTGCAGTATTTCAAGAATAATTTACAAAAATTGGTAGTCAGTCAACTGCCTTTGTTTGAGACAAGAAAAAGTGGGATTTTACCTGATAGTTTTTGGATAAACCACATAGCGTCTACTTTTGTGGAAACAGTTAGATGGTGGATTGATAATGGCATGAAGGAATCTCCGGAAACCATAACAGAGTATTTTTATTTGGCAGTGTGAAATTCAACTTTAAAAAACGTGATTCAACAAGAACAATAGGGATTGGAGTTGAAGTAGTAAATGAGTATAAAAATAATTACATTGATACTGATGGCAATATTTTATATTTGCTATTTTGCTAAGATGATTAATCAACGAAAACAAGGCATTAAAACAGACCAATTAGGAAAGGGAAAACAAGGATTTATAAAGTTTATTGAAATTTCTTTAAAGATGACCACATATTTACTTCCTTTTGTTCAAATTATTAGTATTGTGTTTTATTCTGACATTAAATATATCGCATTGCGAATAGTGGGAGTCATAATAACTGCTTTTGGTGTTTTGGTGTTTATCATGGCAGTGGCACAGATGAAGGAAAATTGGAGAGCGGGTGTTCAAAGGGAAGATAGAACGAGCCTAGTGACAGCCGGTATATATTCCGTAAGCAGAAATCCGGCTTTTTTAGGGTTTGACTTAATGTATATAGGCATTTTATTTTCTTTCTTTAATTGGTGTTTGTGTGTTATAACAGCATTGGCGTTAGTGCTTTTTCATTTGCAGATAGTAAAGGTAGAAGAGGATTTTTTGATAGAAACTTTTGGACAAGAGTATCTTGAATATAAAAAGAATGTGTTTAGATATTTGGGCAGGAGATTTTGATTTTTACTGATTGCGGAGTTTTAAAGGTGAAATGAATGAATACAGAATTACAAAATATAACTCGGTCAACCGTGTTGACGGAGTCTATATGTATATAGGTACTGTGCTTCCTGTCGAAAAAGTTACGGAAATTGTTACGCAGCTTGGTCTTTATTGCGAACAGTATCCCAGTCCGTATCTCATAAATTTGGCCGTTTTTTGAAAATTTGGCAGAATTTTTAGTCAGCATGATTTGTTGTGATGTAATTGGTGTGATGAATAAGAATTTGATGGAGAGATTATATGACTAATGAAATTAAAATATTACTAACAGAAATCAAAGGGGAATATAATTCATCATATCAACTGATAAAAGATTTTAAACCTTACTCATTGCTTTTAATTCGCTACTTAATTGAAAGCCGTTTATGTCTTCTTTTGAAGGCAAAAGGAAAAACAACAGCTCTATATAAACTCTACGAAAAATTTCTTGCATATTATTAGTTTTTAATTTATTCATAAAATCTTTTTTATTTTAAAGAAATTTTATTATATTTTTTATAATTCATCAACTATATTTATCGAAATATAGTTGACGTAGTGAATTGCATGTGATAAACTTTTGGCATAGAAAACAAATTTTTATTGACAGAAGCTCGTGGTGGAGCAGATGTTGTTTTTGGTAGTGGAACAGAAGTTAATGAAATCTGGTTAAAGGAAGATGCTTCAGAAAAAAACCATGACACTTGGTTGTATTTATTATGGGTCTGTTTATAAATCGATAAAATTGTTTTGATGATCTTTTTATAAAAACTAATTTTTATTTTTAAAGCTTAGTGTTATATGAGGGGGTTTTGGCATGCTGAAAAATATTAAAATTTTGTTAGTGGCTGTTTTGGTTTTAATTCTTTGCGCCGGTTGTTCGCAAAAAGATGCCCCGTACATATCAAATGAATATGTATTAGAATATGAGGGCGATAAATGTTATATGTCATTTGTAGGAGAGAGAAAGGTTGAAGAAAAAGATGATTTATTAATATTTAGGTCTATTGGTATTAACTTTGATTCTTTAGAACAATTGAAAAATACAATAATTAATAACAATTTCACGGACAGACAACTGGATATAATACGTAGGGATTTTGTAGATAAAGACACTAAAAAAATACAAATATGTAATCCCAATAAATTATTTCAGGCAGTGTATCCTAAAAAATTTGAAGTAACTAAATTTATCTGGAAAGGTTTAACGTATGCTTGGATTTTAGATAGTGAAGA
>JAFWZH010000072.1 GCA_017522515.1 Clostridia bacterium | reverse complement strand
ATAATACGCTGTTTTGAGGGCAATCGGAAACGGTAGGGAGTATAACAGAGAGTTATATGAGGCTCTGAACGGTCGAAATTGGGCAAAAATGAGTAGACAGACCTCAAAAGTCAACGATTACCCAAGCTATCGTTGATTTTAGCGAAAAATCGAAAATCATTTAGGGTGCATTTTGAGGTGTTTTTGGGGTTATCGTTGACTTTTGTAACGAAACTCAGAAATGGCTGTAAATAGGCATACAAAAAGAGGGGCTGCGGATAAGCCAGTGTGAGAAGTATCACATTGGCATCCACAGTCCCTTAAAACTATCTATTACGCTGTTATCTTATTTTGGATCCGCCCCATTCCACGACTGTGAAGCCGTTTCTTTCAAACGTCGAAAGTTCCTGCGGCTCAATGTCCACAGCATCTTCAAGTGAAACATAGGTCATGAAGATGCGGAGCATGCTGTCGGGTGCAGGTGTGATGTTTAGCTTTGCAGTGTCCGTATAGGCATCACTCTGGAAGGAAATAAGGTTATACGCATTATGCTCCATCAGTGGCAGCCAGTATACGATAAACTCGTTCATTTCCTGTTCGTTCAAGCCCATATATGTGAGCTTTTCTTTGAGAAAGCTCTCTGTATCGCTGCCCGCAACACAGAACCCCTTTGAGAAGTCAAATCTGGTACGGCAGTTTACAGCGTCCCAGAAGAGATACTTGTGATGTGAACCGTCCGCCTTGTTCACAAGCGTTCCGTCTGGATAGGCTGTCACATCCCAGCCATTATTATACTTTGGATAGGTCGTGGAGAGTTCAGCTTCTGTCAGCTCCAATTCCACATGAACATCGGTTTCTTCTTCGGGATAGAGGTAGATGACAGGTTTAGCAGCAACAGGGAGATCCAGTATTTTACACAGTGTTTCACCATCATTTGAAACCATCTGAATCCAGCCATACTGTCCTTCATATTCTACAAACGCCCAATTGTTGTTGTTCTCTTGAACTCCCAACTCATTAAGTATCGTTCCTTGTGGAATCGTTGTAACTATATTATAACTCGTATCAGGACCGAGATACATTGAAATCTCTTCCGCTTCAACGCCTATAGGTGAGCCATATAAAATCTCATGATCCGGTTTCACATATGTAGTAACGGTTTTACGAATTAGTTCTCGCTTCATCAGACACAGGTCAAACACATCGAGCTTGTTGTCATTGCAGAAGTCAGTAGCTTTCCAGTTTGCAAGATGAGTATCTGACACGGCAAGCAGCCACTTTTGGAGCAGAACAGCATCAGCAACATTGAATTCGCCGTCATCATTGGCATCGCCAGAGGGAGTGAATTTCAGCTTGAATACAATATCGTAGGAATTGTTATCATTTCTCACAACGCTTGATCCGTCACGCAAAATGGAATAATTTTTAATCTTGCTGCTCTGCTCAAGGTGAAATTTGTACTCACGGTCTTCTGACAGATCTGTATATCGGATGATTGACGGATTTGTATTCAGTCCCGTAACAGCAGGATTTTCAACATATCCGTCACCAAGATCACACTCACGGAAAAGCATATATCCGAACTCTGTATCGCTGTCGTTTTTATAAATGATTGGTTCATTTGTATCGGCATCCACAAGGGTGACTCTGACCTGACCGGGAAGCAGTTCGTTCTCATCGGAAACCATAGTGACTTTAGTCACATTTCCAAATTGTTCCGGATACGTTTCCAGAATACCGTCTGTATAAGTCACTTCATATTTCATGCCAACGCTTGGAGCAACATCGGTGTCAATGTATTCCATTGATAAAGTGAGGAGTTCTTTTGTGTTCGGGCTGTCGGTGGGTTTCACAAGCAGATATTTATCGTGTACCTCCACAACCTCGACTGTCATTGTATCTGTTATGGTTTGAGTCTGTTTAGCAAGCGGTACTACCATATGATCATTGTATAGCGCATAGGTATAAACATCGCCAACCTCGCAGTCAAGAGGATCAACACCAAGCGAGGAGGCAAATGTGCTTAATCCATAATAATATTCTTTGCCGGCAGCATCCTTATATCGTATGCTCCAATGTGATGAGCCATCATAGGTTTTGCTTGTTACGCTCATGTCCTTCTTTTCCATAAGGTCAGGGCAGTTGCCTGCTTTAATCAGCTCTGCACCTTCATCGAGCGTATAATAGTAAACATGAGCATTAGCCGGATCGTCTTTGACCGGATATACTTGTGTCATAGGGACATCTCCCTCAGCAACGAAAATGTCTCCATAGGCAAGGCCTGTCGGTGCATTTTCCCATATAACCTTGTCCGCATTATAGCTTCCGTCTGATGTTGGATACAGATAACGGAACTGTGGAATGCCTCCGCTGTAAGTGCCGACATAGACGAAGAATTGGTCTTCATTATTAAACAAAATACTGTTTGCTTCTGTTTCGGCAGCAAGAGCAGAGCTCTCGTAATTAATAGGAAAGCCAATTGAAAGCGTAGGAAGCAGCATACACGCACTCAGAAACACGGCACTTAACTTAGATGAAAAACGTTTCATAATCGTACCTCCTTTGTAAATAATGAGCGTAAAAATATTCACGTACTTCAACAGGATACAATAACCCTATTTTACTGTATTCTATCATATTTCATGGCAAAAGTCAATGCTTTGAAAACAAAAAAATCACATCTCAGCCACAGCCCCTAAAAATATATATTTACACTTCAATCTCCATGCCGTTCCGCAGCGTGAAGGTCAGCTTTCCGTCCGTACCCACGGTTGCTTTCTCAACCAGAAGCAGCCAAAGCTTACCGTCAAAGGTGTCAGTCACAATACCGTCATGTTCCATCGTCCGAATCAGTGCTTCAAGCAGTTCCTCGCGGGACAATCTTTCAGCCCGCTTATCCTGAGGGGTTCAGGTTGGCTACGGTGAAAACACACAATAGTTTTTAAAAAACTATTGCAAATTGATCATGAGTATAATATAGAAAAAGAATCGACTAAGAGGATGACAGCTTAAGTGCTGAAAAGCGTGGAAATACGTCGAAAACACAAGTGATCAATTTCGTCACGTATTGACATAAAGAATCAAGGCTTCTCGAATAAAATCGGGAAGCCTTTTTCATATCTATCATCACGAGCAAGCTATTTCTTCACTTTCAGGCTCAACATAAACTGCCACACCACCACTCCAGTTTCCATTCATTCTGAATTTAATATCGAGGGATTTATCGTTGTTCTGATGAACCTGAACTTGGTTTACAAGCATTCGGAGATGTGTGTCGCTTATTATTCCCTCATCGATTATTTCCTGAATAACTTGTGAGGCTTCTTTGTAATCCTTGTGCTTCTGCTTGTTGACCTTGTCATATTCACGGCATTGATTGATTTTGTTTCTGTGTTCTTCAATTTGGGATTCTCGTTCAGCTATCATCCTGTTGTATATCTCGGCGTGTTCTCGATCTCCTATTCGTTCAATGATAAGTTCTTCGATTTGCTTATTCAATCCGCTTATTGAGTTTTCGTGACTTTCAATTTGCTTATCATAAAGCGGTTTTTTCTGATTCCAGTCACGGACTATCCTATCATACTTTTCGCTTTCCGAGAGTATATACTCATGAAGCTGTCGTATCTCATCTACTACAAGCTCATCAAGTTGGCTTTCTCTTATTGTGTGCGGAGTACAGTATTGCTTTCCGTATCTGTGACAGCTGTTGCAAGTATATTCTGTATATTCATTACCTCTCCATTTACGTTTCCTTGCAATCATACTTGAACCGCAGTCAGCACATTTGATTATGCCTGTGTACCTGTGAAGCTTGTTTCCATTCTTGGAGCGTGGCTTTATTACAGCTCTCTGCGATAACAGGAACTGTGCCTGATTCCATACGCTTTCTTCTATAATTGGTTCGCAGAAATTCTCATGTCGATACTGTTCATCTTTCGGAACTTGTGTTTTTGTCTTTCTGATTTTATTTGTTACTGTCTTGTGATTTACCATAACTCCGATATACAGTTCGTTTGTGAGTATCCTTTTCACAGAAGTCTGTACCCATAAATATTTCTTTGATATTTCAGGCTTCCAATCTGCAAGTCTGCGTCGCTGATAGTATTCGGGAGATTTAATTCCCTTTGCATTCATCATCTTGGCTATGGTGGTAAGTCCATAACCCTGTACATACAGATTGAATACTTCACGAACTATCTCAGCTCCCACTTCATCAATCATAACCTTATTCAGATTCTTATCCTTGTAATATCCGAGTGGTAGCGTTTCTACAAGTCCTTTGCTCTTTTGCTTCTGACGAACACCTGCACGGACTTTTTTGCTTATGTCTTTAGCATAAAGGTCATTTACAATCTGCTTGAATCCAATGATAAGATCATCGTTTTCATCAGCAGAGTTTATTCCCTCTGTAACAGATATTACGTTTACATTATTTTCACCGAGGTAGTCAATGAATAATGCCGTCTGTGTTCTGTGTCTGCCAAGTCGTGAAAGATCTTTTACAAGTATGGTATCAACCAATCCAGCTTCAACAGCATCTTCAATTTTACCTATACCCTCACGAGCAAATGTCATTCCTGTGACGTTATCATCGAAGCTCTCACCAACGATTTCATATCCATGCTGCTCTGCATAATCTACAAGTATCTGACGTTGATTATGCAGACTATTCATTTTCTGATCTTCATCACGGGAAAGTCTGTAGTAAAGCCATGCTCTCATATTTTATCAGCCTCCTTAAAGTTGACAGGTACGTTATGGTGTGCCTGCGTTACAACAGACACTACCACATAACGACCTGCAAGTCCAGCGTTTAAGACTTTTTTTTAGAATTTTCTACGTTATCAATAAAATCATTCTGTTCAGCTTTGGCAATACCACATGAATTGAGAAACTCATGAATCATGGATTCCATAAAGAAATCAAATGCTTTTTCATTACCATTGTACTGAACAATAACCTGATTGATTTTAGGGACTTCAATTTTCTTTGCCAATATATCACTCTCCTATTTACATCGTAAGTTGATTTGCGTTTGAACATTTTTAGATCTTCCTTTCATATTTATTTATGACCAAGTCGTGTTTCACGACGTGGTCTAATTAAAAGAGGGGGGCGGGTTCTCCCGTCTTGAAGGCACAG
Organism: Clostridia bacterium; assembly: GCA_017522515.1. The sequence continues at coordinate 8,338 of JAFWZH010000072.1, read as the reverse complement.
GCGGAATGCTATGTGCTATGCTTGCCCTTTGAAGAGGACTCTAATTCTTGACACCTGCCTGAAACCACGCAAATTCGGTGAATAATCGCTGAAATTCTATTTCAAGACACCCACAATTCCCGAAAATCCGATAACAGACGCCTTTAGTTGAATGTGCTTAAAATGCCGAAGAATCGGCGAGCTTTGCTCGTCGAGGTGAGCTGAAAGGCGGCTTCAGACGCCTTTCTTTTAACCTGCAAACCATATTTCCACCGAAATTCACTTGATTTTCGCCTATTTTATCAACTTTGTTTCGTTATGTGAAATCATATCCAATCTTTGATTTGTATCGCTCACACTCTGCAAATTCGGGAGTTATTTCGCCCTCAATTGATTTTGTGGTGTAATTACCCTATAATAAATACAAGGGCGAATTTCGGCTGAATTGTGCGTGACAGTAACTTCAATCCGTGACGGTAACTCTGCAATGAAATTTCTACTGACACGCCCCGCAATCAACGCTGTATAGACCTTTGTGACGTTTCAGGACACCTTTGCGTGACGGTAACTTTATCATCGTTTTTACCGTCACTACCGTCACGCCTTGATAGTATATTCATTGGCAGAAAGAAAAAATCGGCACGTTCAACGAGTTTATTTCGTTACGCACCGACTTTTTATTTTCATAAGTTACTGTCACCCAAAATAGTTTTACCGTCACCCTTTTGAGAGTTACAGGCACCCGTTTCGTTACTGTCACCACACTCAAACAACGCAGAATCGACATTCTCGGAATTTCGGGTGCCGGTAGAATCCAAAACCTCCACCCATAGAATTTTACCGTCACTACTGGCACCCATAATACTTGAAAATTCCTTTCCTCAATAATACCCCCCACACAGCCAACAACAAGAATAAAAACGCACATCACCCCGACTGAATTATTTGTGTCGGCTGTGAGGGGAAAATAAATACGCACCACAGAAAAATCTTCAGTGCGTAATGCTTACATATATTCTATGTCTGTATTTTTCAAAAAGGTATAAAATATGGAGACATATATTTTTCGATGTTTACGACATTTGTGTTGACAAGAGAAAAATAAGTGGTATAATAAAATCATAAGGGCATCTCTAAAAACCCGTTTGATTAAAGAAAAAACAGATGTCGTGCATAGCTGTTTTTTCTCAAAAGGGGTTTTTAGAGATGCCCTTAATTGTTAACCGACCTAATTTACAGATACCTTGCCAATCAGATTTTCTCTTTTTCCGTCAAGAATATAAATATTATCAGTTCCCGAGAAAAAATAATACGTTTTATCCTCTGCAATGAAATCAATATCCTGTTCACTCAATTTTGAGGAATCATCAGCAGAATATGTGATACATTTGCCATTTTTGTAGGTTACAATTTTTTCACCATTAATGAAAATTATCCTTTCATACTTATGAAATTTATGCTTTTCTAGAACTTTTCTGCTATTGAGGTCAATAACAGCATACATATCATATCTATGATCTCTCAGCATATCAGAATTAATAAGTTCATTCAAACCAATGGGGGCATCTTTTGTAACTCTGAAAGCCCCAATGAAGATATTTTCATTTAATTCAGAAAGTGTGAGCATTGAATTTTCGTTTAGCATATTATTTATCGAAAGACTGTTGAAGCTTTGTGCTGACAAATCTACATAATTGACCGTGGCAGGCATAATATTTTTATCATAGACAAAGTATTTGTCATTTGCCGCAATACAACAGTCACTTAAATAATTTGTGTACTCACCATTTCTGACCATAAAGTCATATTTGTAATAGCCAGCATGAATATAATCTGTACTGTAACCACAATATGATATTTCTCTTTCATTAAATTTCGTAAATGGAATATCAATTTCTTTAAAATCATTGCTCATATCAAAAGCTTTGTAATTTTTTTCATCTTCGCTTTGCTTTGTATAGCCTATAAGTAAATTTCCAGAAACTCCGATACTGTGGAGGTTATTAATAGGAAGTTCCTGTTTTTCGGATATTTGAGTACCATTCATATCATAGATTGCAAGATTACATTTTTCATTTTTATTGCTTACAAGATAAATCTTTCCGTTGTAAATGGTAAAATCAGAATCTACAGAATCGAATGTGACGACAGGCGAACTGCCGCACTCCTCATTGTATTTCATAAGCCCTTTTTTGTTGCTGAAATATAGTTCACCGTTATACTCAAAAGCTCCTGAAAAATTAGGATTTCGTGGAGAAACCACTCTTATATCTGTTTCACCGTCATATTTCCCCTGCAAATTATGATAAGCAATAATTCCGAATACTGCAACTATAATGACAGCTATTATGCAGAGCAATTTCTTATTTTTCATAATTACCACCTCATTTATTTGCCTACATATCCAATCATAAGATAGTCTTGTTTGCCTATAACATCTTTAGTAGAAAATCCCCTTTTACTGTGAAATGAATTGCTCACATTTATACCTACTACTTCTTTTGTTACATTATCATAAAAAACAAAATATGTATGTATTCCTCCATATGGTCAACCTAATTATAACATTTTATTTATAAAAAAGCAAGCGCTTATAGCAAACAAGGCTTCCCGAATAAAATCGAGAAGCCTTAATTTTTATGGTGCGGATAATAGGAGTTGAACCTGCACCGAGTTGCCCCGACTGGCACCTGAGGGTAGCGTCACGTTATTGAAATTAAATATCAACACTTTTATCGTTTTCACGAAGATTTATTCTGATTATTTCCACCATTGTAGCAATAAATTCTGAATTGGTCGGTGGAAATCGTGTTTCTATACAGGAACATTCAAACATTTTATGCTTGGTGTTTAGTTTACTGCTTAGCCACGTTAATTCTATTGATTTTCTGATTGTAAGATTTACACTTGAAGCAGTAACTGAGTACTTTTGTGCAATTGATAATAATACATCGCTGTTTTTTACATCTTCGTAATATTTCTGCATATAGATATATATTGCTTCTTTGACATAAGTAAACCCTTTAAGGTTTGGTGAAAAACCTAAATCCAAAAGAGATTCGGAAATATACTGCATTAATTCATCTGTATTTTTATGTATATATGTTGATTTTAATTCGTTCATAGATTTGTACTTCCTTAAATTTGATTTATAATTATAAAACTACGACATTTTTCAATTCCACAAAATTTGTACATATTTATTGCATGATATTCAGCACCGTTATTAAACGCATCTTCACTGAAAAAGTAGTATTTCATAAAATCCCAAGCACCCTCTATATTATCTGAATCAGCTATTATTCCATAAGTCGTTCCAACCGATACAATACCATTCATTTTGTCATTATCTGGAATTGCCTTTGTTATTTTTTTGTAGTTCCTGCATACTTTGGCGGAAAAAGCCGTGGGAATGTTTTTTAGCGTGGTTCTCAAAGTATTTTGTTTTTTTGAGCAATGTTAAAAAATATATATCAAATAGTTCATGAATATTTTAAAATAAATTTTTCTTTTGCATTTTCTAGTACATCTAAAGAGTATTCATCTTCTATAAAAAACTCATTTTCACTTACATCGGTATAATTAGCTGAACTGATACCATTTTTTCCTTGAACAATTGAATTATTATGATTTGCATATGAAAAGATAGTTGCAACAATACATGGTGTAGTCTTGTATACAGTTTTTATACCACAATCTAACTTGCTGGCAAGAAAAACAAGATATTCCTCTCCTTCATTCATTTTATTTACAAATCCTGTGTTTACGCCATTAGTATCGTTAACATTCCAATAAACTAATGAAGAATTTCTTACAATATTAATTTCATCATTGATTTTTATTTCATCGCCCTTAAATACTTCAATCACCTTAACAGGTTCTGAGTAGCATTTATAAGCAAACTCCATAGGCTTTACAGGTGTAACTTTTAAAATATATTTGCTGTCATCTTCAAGAGAATGATCAAAATACTCTTCAAGATATTGTGATGAAAATTCACTTAAAAGACCAATGTCAAATGAATCAAATGGATTTTTATTTTTACTTACATCTGTATAACTGTGTTTGCATATAAATCCAACACAGCATGGGATGATGAAAAGCAATACTGAAATTACAGATAAAAGTTTCTTCATATCACTTATCCTCCATAGATATTATTTTTCCATTTTCCATATTAAAGACTTTATCTGCGAGAATTGAAATGTCTTCTTTATTATGACTTGCAAGAAGAATCAGTGCACCTCGCTTTTTTTCTCTTAAAATTAGTTTTCTTACTAAGTCAACTCCGCTTTCATCAAGAGCATTGGTAGGTTCGTCAAGCATTATAATATCAGGACGTTCCATTAAAGCCTGTGCTATCATCAAACGCTGTTTCATTCCAAGAGAATATTTTCTTACAATTCTTTTATCATTGGGGTCTAATCCCATATCTGAAAGTGCCTGACGAATTTCGTTATCAGAAATAAGTTTTTTTATATCAGCAAGTATTTTCAAATTCATAAAGCCTGTAAACTCGTTAAATAATCCTGCGTTTTCGATTATTAGGCCGAGACTTTCAAGAATATTCATATCCTTATGAAGCGTTTTATCGTCCACAGTAATTTTTCCCGAATCAATGTGCATAAGTCCCGATAAAGCTCTGAACAGCATTGTTTTTCCGCAACCGTTACGTCCGACAAAGCCGTAAACATTTCCCGAATCAAGACTTAAATCAATATCGTCAAGAATAACTTTATTTTTTATAGTTTTTGAAATATGTTCAGCTGTCAGTTTCATATTCAACCTCCTGTTTCTTTATTGGAACAGATAAAATCAATTTTTTTGATTATTAAAGCTCCAAAAACTACTATTAGAATAGATGGAACTAAAAGACATATAACAGAATAATTTAAATCGAATGATATATTATAAATATTGATATATTCATTTATGTCTTTATCTCTGCTACTATGCCATGATAAAATCAAATGAGAAAACGGTATTAACTTTGTAAGTAATTCAGCTGTCGGATCATTATCATTAATAAGGTATAATTTTTCCTGAAAAGCTATATGTAACGAAACAAAAAACATCTGTATACCTATTGAAATAGCAAATCCACCATTACTTCTAAAAAAAAGTGATGCTATGTTTATCAACAAAGAAAATATAAAATTCCACAAAGAATATATCACAACAAAATAAAATATCAGCTTTATAGACGTTAAATTATACGTTATATCATAATAGAAAGAAGATAATATCGTATGTCCTAAAATATAAGAAAGCAAATAGACTAAATCGTACATTATCAAGCTGTATAATTCTTTGAAATACCATTTCATTCTGTTTACACATCTTGAAAAATAATACACAGAAGCTACACAATAGTGTTTGTATATTTCCATTCCTGCAACAACTTGAAATATTATTAGTGGGAAAAGACAAAATGTTATCTTATCAAAGTATGATGCGTTATTAGGAGTTAAAATATATTCAGAAAATGATAATTTAAGAATGAGTTCACTATAAGTTATATCGTTATTATCCATCACATGAATAAATGAAAAATATACGCCCATTGACAAGCCAAGAACGGCATAATTAAGATATTTCATTTATATCTCCTCTGTACCACGGCATCTTACTATTATTGCTGATATGAACAGTAATAATAAAGATATAACAAGATACAACGAGTCAATTTTTTCTCCAGAATCAAAAGCCATCAGGTAATCTTGATAATTCATTCTTATACCCAAGATTGCACCTGATGCATTACTAAAAGTGAAAATAGAATATGCAGGTAGAAAAGCTAAGATTTTAAATTTTATGATTTGGAACATTGTAGTTGAAACAACAAATGTGGAAAAACTTGCCATAACAAATGAAAACATAGCAATAAAAACAAAGAAATATATATATGGATTAAATCTCCACAACTTAAAGAATAAATATCGTGTTTCCTTGTCGTTATAAGTATTATCAAATGTTGTTAGATTGCTCCTGTCACCTACGGCTTGTATTGGAAAAGTAACAATGTTCAGTATATATTCAAATACAAGTGGTATAAAAAACGCTAAAAACGTCATCGTGAACACAGCAACTAATTTGCCGTAATAATAATTTTTTACACCAAATTTCGCCGATAAATAGACTTTTGTGTCATTGCTTTTATCATTCATAAATGAGAATGAGGCAGGAAGTACTAATATCAGCGGAACGTATTGCATGAAATAAAACCCCCATTTTCCGTAAGTATTTAGCAATGTCATCTTCATAGGATGAATAATTGCCGATACATCAGCACCGTAAAATTCTTTTACATTTCTTGCATAGTTTATGATTATGAAAACATAAATTATAAAAACTGTTATTAAAAACAGCTTTTGTTTATATATTATTTTGCATTGACTTAATATTGACTTAAATAACATAGTATCCTCCATAACTTCAAACACAACTTACGCTGTAAGCCTAATGAAGAATCAGACTTACAGCGTAAGTAATTTGTTAGGTCAATACCACAAAACGCTTTTATGAGTATACACAATATGTATTATTTAGTTTGAATTGACACGAAGCAAGGAATTTATTATATTGCATACCAATATGTCATATGATACATTTTGCGATACTTACCTACATGTTTCATGAATCACATTCCATTGTATACTACATCTGCCTTAGCTTCGTAGTTAGGATTGTTTCCACGAAATCCAAATCTTATTGAAGAGACGTTGTGGTGGAGTTCGTAAATATAGGGATACGATGCACTTTCATCACGCTCGTCAAGTGTTATAGTCTCACATATCACGTTACCGTAGTCATCAATAGCATAGGCCTGAATATATCTGAAATTATCAGTACCGCCGTATCTTGGATATACTGCAAGATTGCGCATAGCCAAATAGTCATATCTTCCAGAACGTGAAACGGGACCAACATATGTCCAAGCCTGATTTACTTCAAGTGTTACAGTTGAGTTTGCAGCAAAAGCATTAATGCAACACATACAGCCCATTGAAGCAAGAGTCATTACTGTTACAACTGCTTTTTTTATTGATTTATTCATAAAATAACCTCCAATTTCTATGTTATACAGCTTATTCGAGTATATTGTGTCACTTAACTATAATACTCAACATTATAAAAATTTCAGTAATATTTTCGATATGTTAAGTAATATTTGTCATTCGCAAATGCACGTCCAACGGCGCCTATTGAACAGTACATCCTGTTGTTTACGCATTATAATTTTGCGTATTGGAATTATTGGGAAGTTTTAAGCTTATTTTGGGAAATAAGTTTTTAACATACACCAAATAAAATGTTGAAAAGCATACTTGACCTCGTCAAGTATATAGTACTATATACTGAGAAATATCTGCTTTTCCGCTTTGCCATTGCATCTGAATTAATCTTACTTTTTCAGAACGGCTTTGATGTTCTTAGGTTCTTTAGGCTGATGATAACCAAAGTATGAAGCGGCACCACAAGTCTTAACGGCCATCTTTTTGCCAATCAGTGCAAATCCTTTAAGAACGGTCTTTTTCATTTATCTTCCCCCCTTTTCTGAAAATTTCTACAGCCATTGAAATTGATACGGAAATTAAAATCGCCATAATCAATACTGCATATTTAATTTGTATATATTTGTACCATAATACTCCAGAAATTGCAGATAGAATCATGCCGTAAAAAATACATAACATCCTATGTTTCTTCTTTTGTGAGTTGTCCAATGGCTTATTTGAATTTTCCACAGGAGAAAACTGATAAACCATTAAGAAGTAAATCAGTAGAAACATAATATGTCCGCAAAGGCTGTAATATGGTGGTGCAAATTTTACCCAGAATAAAACGATAACAAGATTAATTGTGTAAATAATGTTGCATTTAAAATATGTATCAGCATGATAACCTCCGCTGCTGCTTCTTACAAATGCAAAGACAATAAAAAACACAATAGAAGAGAGCAATTCTCCGAACAAGATTCCACAACATAGAACAATAAGTATTACAATTGTTGTCGAAATTACCATTTCAATACCGTATTGATATACTTCATTTTCTTCAGTTTCAATAATACTGTTCTCAATCAATGCTTTTACTATTCTGGAGGATATTCTTGCTATCATCTTCATCATCTCCTGTAAATAGCATATCATATTACTCATAGATTTTCAAGCTTTTGGGAAATTCTGTATCATTTCTGGGAAAATTTGCAAAAAAACAATCAAAACCACCCGTTGAACGGGTGGTTTGCAAAAGCCCTATAAGGGCTTGTTACTGACACTGCCCCTTAAGAGGGCTGAGAAAGGTCTGCCAACTGCATTTCATTCTCAGCTACCCCTTAAGGGGTTTTTATCTTTTT
>JAFWZH010000071.1 GCA_017522515.1 Clostridia bacterium | reverse complement strand
CTCCTTCAGTTAGCCACTCCTTGCAGAGTGTCTAACTAGCAGTCAAACAATCCTCGCACTATTTCCAAAAATCAACCAGGTTTAAGTTGTGAAATTCAACGGTGCCGGTTTCTTTTTTAGAATTACCTTTGCTATACGACCGACAAAGGTGATATCCTTAATATCCGTCACCGATAAAGGCTGCGGGTAAGTGAGTGCAATACAAACCCGTTTGTAATTGCACCACGAACGCAAGCAGACTAGACAAAATCAAATTACAGCAAACAACCGTTCAAACATCGTATAAGGAGAGGAATTGTTTGAGCGGTGCATATACGTGATGATGTTTTTCGTGAACAGCGAGTTGTCCTCTCCCCGCTGTTTGAACGGGAAGTTGTTTGAGACACCATCTCAATCCACACCTTTTTGCTATTGAGCCAAAAAAACAATCCTTACAGATATTTGAAGACAGAAAGATTCGTACCGTTTGGGATAGCGAACAAGAAAAGTGGTATTTTTCTATTGTTGATGTGATTGAAGTTCTTGCCGACAGTAAAGATTATACTACAGCTAGAAAATATTGGAACAAGTTAAAACAACGCTTAAAAGAGGAAGGGAATGAAACGGTGACAAATTGTCACCAGTTTAAAATGCGTGCCATTGATGGACAAAATGCGTTACCGGTTTAAAGTAAACAGTAACTGATTTTGATATGTAAATAGATACAATTTCTGTTTTTTCTATTTAGAGAATATAATTTTGGTTATATTTGCTCATAATGATCTTATATTGATAATATGCAAGGCGAAAAGTTCACTACTAGCTCAATGACTATAAGCGCAATTCTTGGCTTGATAAAAGCCAATGATATTGCCATACCAGAGATACAACGTCCTTTCGTTTGGAAACCGAAACAGGTGAGAGACCTTATTGACTCCCTGTACAAAGGCTACCCTGTAGGATATGTTATAATGTGGAAGAACCCGAATGTAAAACTGAAGGATGGTACAATATCATCAGGCAAAAAAGTGCTTATTGACGGGCAACAACGTGTAACTGCATTAATGACCTCCATTGCAGGAAAAAACATTTTCAATAGCGACTATAAACTAACAAGAATAAAAATAGCATTCAATCCAATTGCTGCATTATCAAATGATGACGAAGCAGAGGTTTTTGCTGTTCAGACTCCTGCACATCTCAAAAGCAAGCATTGGATTCCCGACATTGCAGAAATTTTTGATGATAATTTTTCAAGATTCAAGTTCATAAACTCATATTGCGAGAATAATCCAGACCTCATAACACACGAAGAGTTGGATGACGCAATTACAAGACTGAAAGCAATAAGCAGTCAATCTATAGGAATAATAGAATTGTCAGAATCGTTGGAAATAGACATTGTAACAGATATTTTCGTACGTATCAACTCAAAGGGAACAACCCTTAATCAAGGCGACTTTGTCATGTCCAAAATTGCAGCCGACGAGGCTCATGGAGGTAATACCTTGCGCAAAATTATCGATTACTTCAGTCATTTGGCAATAGTTCCATCGTACTATGAATATATAACAAGCCACGATTTTGATTTTTGCAACAATCCGAATGGTTACATCAAGAAACTTGAATGGCTTAAAAACGACAATGAGACAGTTTATGACCCACAATGCGATGACATTGTCCGTGTTGCATTCATGCATAAATTCAAACGCGCAAAACTTGCTGAACTCGTAAAAATGTTGTCGGGAAGAGATTTCGAAACACGTGAGTTCAAAGAAGAAATCATTGATTACACGTACGAAAACATGTATTCAGGAGTACTCAATTTTATCAATGAGTACAATTTCAAGCAGTTCCTTATAGCAATCAAGTCTGCCGGTTTCATTTCGAACAAGCTGATAAACTCCAATATGGCAATAGACTTTGCATATGCACTCTATCTGATATTGCAGGAAAGCAAGGAAGTGCCTGTCTCTGAAATAAAACGTATGGTGCAGAAATGGTATGTACTATCAATACTTACAGGCCGGTATAGCAGTTCTCCTGAATCCGCTTTTGCCAAGGATTTAAGACAGATAAGTGAAAATGGCGTTGTTGTTGCATTGAAAAATATTGAAGATGCAACCCTTTCTGATAATTTCTGGGAAGTGTTTATACCTCAACAATTGTCATACACCTCAACAAACAACCCTGCATATCTGGTGTTTTTGGCAGCTCAGGTGTATTTTAATGACATATCCTTGCTGTCTCAAAATATATGTGTAAAGGAACTGATTGAATTAGGCGGCGATGTACACCACATATTCCCTAAACAGTATCTTAAAGACAATGGTTTTGAAAGAAACCAATATAACCAGGAGGGAAACTATGCATATTTGGATAGGCCTGTTAATGTTTCAATTGGGAAGCAGTCGCCAAAGGACTATTTCCGTGCAGCACGTGAGCAGTGCGAAACAAAGGTCGTAAAATGCGGTTCTATCACAAATATTGATGAACTATATAGAAATATGGAGATGAATTGCATTCCAAAGGAGATATTTGAAATGGACTGCACCCGCTACTCGGAATTCCTTGAGAAGCGACGGGTTATGATGGCAGAAAAAATCAAAAAATATTATTATAGTTTGTAAAGAAATGTGTTGTTAAAGGTTTGTCAACACACATTCGCTAAAGCGAATATAGATAAGTAAACACACTACCGGTTTCGATACCGGTTTCAAAAAGTGATATAAGATTTTAATATACAAACAGATATTGAAATCCCGTACGCATCGCTGGAAGAGTTCCAAAGAAATTTGGGACTCTTTTTTGTTTCAATAAAGCATATCGGGCGAACAAAGATATGAGCTGCACTTAGGGTATAAAAAAACGGCCCCTCTCATGAGGAGTCGTTCATCATACGGTGAGCGTGAAATT
>JAFWZH010000070.1 GCA_017522515.1 Clostridia bacterium | reverse complement strand
GTGTTAAGGACGAAAGCCGTTACGAAGGCTGGCCGGCAATTATCCGTGCTATCAATACAAAAGACGCGATGTCTGCTACGATTGAAGAGATTCCATACCCAATCTTACACCACATTACCTATCGTATTACCCATGAAGTTCCTGGTATCAACCGCGTTCTTCTGGACTTGACACCAAAGCCGATTGGCACTATTGAGTGGGAATAATCATGTAAGCTACGAGCAATGTAGAAATTTAAAAGCACTTCAGGTTGCCTTTATGCAAATCCTGGAGTGCTTTTTTAATTTCTAACATGGCGACAGCCATGTTGAGGAGATACGAAGTATCTCCGAACATTGCATGTAGCTTACATGATTCGTGGGGCGACAGCCGTACATCTCATCTTCTTTTTTATTCTTCTACTTCAATATAAACTGTATAAAGTAAAATTCTCTAGTGAGATTATATATTTTAAACATGGTATTTTAAAATAAAAGGCTCTATTTTTATCTGAAACTATCCTATCATAAGTTTTTGAGTAAATTGGATGATAAGGAATGGAATCTTTGGTTCTTATTTGAATATACTTTCCGTTTACAGTATGTAACATCGCTTTTGGTGAAGAACATAGTTGGTCGTTTAAAAAATCACATATATCATAATAGTCAGTTCTTAGTTGGATAGCAAGTTCGGCATATTTCGGTAGAGATAGATCAATTTGTATTGGTGGCAGGTACATCCAGTCTTTGGGAGAACCGTCTTTATTAATACGAACATATAGCATTCGATTGATTTTTTTGTATAATTTAGTTTCCTCAAATGTTTTACAGGTAAGCAATTCATCGATGATAGATGCGGTTTGCGTGATAAACATTGTTTCGGAAGGTATTCCTAATTGGTTACATTTGTTGGTTTTTAATTCTCCATCTTCAAAATCAAGAGTTGTATTGGAAAGTTGAAGACCAATAGTGTGTTCTAAAATCTGTCCAGTTTTCCCTTTGTTAATTACAATATTATTAAATTGTTCTTCAGTAAGATATTCTTTGAATGGAATGTATGCAAGTTTCTCGATTTCTCTGTATGCTTCTATTAATTTCATGTGCCTTGTACCTCCTTAAAAAATTCACTAATCTCAACACCAAGTACATTTGCAATCTGATTTAATACAGATATAGACATACTTTTATTACATCCGGCAGCTTCAATTTTAGAAAGATAGCTGATACTGATTTGAGCTTGTTCTGCAAGTTGTATTTGTGTTAACTTAGCTTGCTCTCTGTAATATTTTATATTTGCACCTATAATATTATATAGGTCAATATCATTATAGAAATACATATGAACACCTCTTTCACTATTTGTGAATATTATCTCATAGAAAATAATTTACATAAATTCACTTATAGTGAAAGTTTGGGTGTGGACTTTTGCAATTATTTGAGTTACAATAGTGTAATCAGTAAGAAAAGGAGGAATGTCTTATAAGTTTACAACCAAATAATTTTAAGCTTGAGCCGACCACGGTCTGGTCTTTTCCGGACAGGGGGAGTCATGCAACGCATTCGGGTAAGTATCGAGGGAATTGGTCACCATATGTGCCGAGAAATCTGATACTTCGTTATTCTAATCCGGGAGAATGGGTCTTAGACCAATTCATGGGGAGTGGTACGACCTTGGTAGAGGCGAAACTGCTCAATCGAAATGCGGTAGGTGTTGATATCAATCCGCAATCTATTTCAATTTCTAAAGATAATCTAAATTTCCAATGTGAAACAAATTCAAAAATATTCATTAAGAATGGTAATGCTACAAATTTACATTTTATCAAAGATAATCGCATGGATTTTATTTGTACTCATCCGCCATATGCTAATATTATACAGTATAGCAAAGGGCTGGAAGGCGATATATCATCACTCAACGTGGACGAGTTTTTAATTGAAATGCAGCAAGTGGCAAAAGAATCCTATCGTGTACTGAAAAAAGAGAAAATGTGCGCTGTGATGATGGGGGATATAAGAAAATTCGGTAAAGTCGTTCCACTGGGCTTTCGGGTAATGGAGTGCTTTTTACAGGCAGGGTTTGTAAATAAGGAGATAATTATTAAAGAACAGCATAATTGTCGTTCTACAGAATACTGGAAGAAGCAAAACAATAACTTCTTACTATTGGCGCACGAGTATATATTTGTTTTTCAAAAGTAATATAAGATAATTCTGTGAAATTCCCATTGTGATTTTATCAAATTCATTTTATAATGTTTATATGTGCTAATGTGTTTGGTCACACATGATGGAAATGATAAGAGGAATCAGAATGAATAATTCAAATATTGCGCCATTTGTGAAATGGGCTGGAGGAAAGCGTCAGTTACTTTCGCAAATAAAGGAAAGAATGCCAGAAAAATATAATAATTATTATGAGCCATTTGTAGGTGGTGGTGCGGTAATATTTGAATTGCTACCTGCAAATGCTCTGATAAACGATATCAACAAGGCGTTGATAAATGCGTACAAGCAGATATGTAATGCGCCGGAAGATTTTCTGCAAGCTGTAAACAAGCTTGATGAGGAAATGTGGGAGGATGGCAAAGCATATTATTATTCTCTTAGGGAGAATTACAATGACAAGTTGATGAAAGCAGAGTACGATGTGGAATTAGCCGCATTGTTTGTCTTTATCAATAAGCATTGTTTTAATGGTCTGTATCGTGTAAATGGCAAGGGACTTTTTAATGTTCCATACAACAACAGCCGTAAAACCTCAATCGATAAAAAGTCTATTATGGAGATTTCGGAATACCTTCAAGGGGTAACTATTATGGATAGAGATTTTGAAGTTGCTTGCAAGAATGCCGGAAAAGGTGATTTTGTATTTATCGATAGTCCGTATGCACCATTGAATCCTACTTCATTTGAGTCATATACGAAAGAAGGTTTCGACATAGAAAGTCATAAGCGCCTTGCAAAGCTATTTGATGAATTGACGGCTAGAGGATGTTATTGTATGCTTACAAATCATAATACGGATTTGATAAACGAGTTATACGGTAACAAGGGTTACAAAATAGATGTTGTAAGCGTTAAGCGTATGATTAATTCGGAT
>JAFWZH010000069.1 GCA_017522515.1 Clostridia bacterium | reverse complement strand
TATCTTACCTTCCTTTCAGGATAATAAAAAAAGCAAAGGTGTTCATTTCGTGGGTAGATAAGTTTCTACTCAAAAAATGAACACCTTTGCTCACTTGCAATATTTATACCCCCTATTGAATGAGTTTGTCAATAAAAATTTTGGATAAATTTGCAAAAAAAATTACTTGACAAATGAAAATGTTGGTTCTATAATCCCACTTAATCACATATAGTTTATCAAACCGTTGAAGCGGAGATAACGGCAATGATGCCTTTACAGAGAGCCTGTGGTGCTGAGAATCAGGTGAGAAACAAGTTGTCAAATGGACCGCTGAGGGCGCAGTCAAAAGTGTAATCTATGTTATACCCAGTATTCTGTGACGTGTTGGCATACGTTAGTTGCCGGGGATATGTAGGTATCCTGCTAAGTGTGCAGCGTCATTGCTGTAAATCAAGGTGGCACCGCGGATTGTGTTTACTTTTTATTTAAGTATCATATTCGTCCTTGACAGATTCTGATATTCTGTCAAGGACATTTTTTTGTGTGAAAATTCTTTGACAAAATATAAAACAAAGGAGTTTTCATGTTGGAGGAGGAAAAAGATGTTATTGACAAAACGTTGGTGGCGCATGATGCGCCGAATAGAAAAAAAGAAAAGGGTTTACTTGAAAATAAGATTTAATCAAATTTGGAGGAAATTATTATGAAAATTAACAATGTTGAGTTTAATACCTATTTTAAGAATTATCCGGATGCAAATGGTTATTTTGGTAAGTATGGTGGTTCCTATATTCCACCTGAATTGCAGACGGCAATGAATGAAATCAATGAGGCATATCAGACCATATGTAAATCCTCGAAGTTTATTAGTGAACTTCGTCGTATCAGAAAGGAATTTCAAGGAAGGCCGACACCTATTTCGCATCTTGAAAGACTTTCAAATAAGTTAGGCAATGTTCAGCTCTATGTCAAGCGTGAAGATTTGAATCATACCGGTGCACACAAACTTAATCATTGTATGGGTGAAGTATTATTGGCAAAATATATGGGAAAAAAGAAGGTAATTGCCGAAACAGGTGCTGGTCAGCATGGTGTTGCACTTGCAACTGCGGCAGCATACTTTGGATTGGAATGTGATATTTATATGGGAGCTGTGGATATTAAGAAGCAGGCACCCAATGTTGCCAGAATGAAAATACTTGGTGCCAGAGTAATTGAAGTTACCGATGGATTGCAAACTTTGAAAGAGGCGGTTGATGCGGCGTTTATGGCGTATTGTAAGGAGTATAAAGAGGCAATTTATTGTATAGGTTCTGTTGTTGGACCACATCCGTTTCCTATGATGGTCAGAGATTTTCAGAGTGTAGTAGGAATTGAGGCAAGAGAGCAGTTTATGGAGATGACAGGAGAACTTCCGGATGCAGTTGTTGCATGTGTAGGTGGTGGTTCAAATGCGATGGGACTTTTCTCAGGATTCTTAAATGATCCTGTTGATATTTATGGTGTGGAACCATTAGGGCGTGGAACTACCCTTGGTGACCATGCTGCCAGTTTGACTTATGGTGAGGAAGGTATTATGCATGGATTTAACAGCATTATGTTAAAGGATGAAAAGGGAGAACCGGCACCGGTATATTCTGTGGCAAGTGGTTTGGATTATCCGTCTTCCGGTCCTGAACATGCTTTTTTACATGATCTAGGCAGGGTGAAATATGATGTGGTTACAGATGATGAAACAATAGATGCATTTTTTGAACTTTCCAGAATGGAAGGAATTATTCCCGCTATTGAAAGTTCACATGCAATAGCGTATGGTATGAAACTTGCAAAACAGATGGGGAAAGGGTCAATATTAATCAACTTATCCGGCAGAGGAGATAAGGACATGGATTATATTATTGAGAAATATGGTGTGCGATAGTTGAAAAGAAATTTTAAAAAAAGTGTTGACAACTTTTTTTGATGGGTGTATTATCACAACCATGAAGGCAATGGCGTCTTTGAGGTGAATACCTTGAAGACGCTTTTTGCCTTTT
>JAFWZH010000068.1 GCA_017522515.1 Clostridia bacterium | reverse complement strand
ATCCCGTTAGATACAGCAAAATACGCTAAAATGGATTACATTAATGTAGTGCATCCTCAATTTGTAGGTTTAAAATCTGCAAGCGGTTCTACAGCAGTATTTACAGTAGATTATTTTTATATCGGAACTGAGGAGAATTTCCCGAAATATGAAGATAATTTGTTCTTTGATTTTACTAATACTGCAGAAGACCAGGAGCGCTACAATAACACAACTTACAATTATCAGAATTATGATGATCCGTCTAACTGGAGCACTTATTTAGCTTCTCCCATGGCAACAATAGCTGACGGTGCTCTTAAGCTCACAATTCCTTCGGGAAATACAGATACTAATTTCAGCATAAGAAATCTCTGTCAAGAGCCCGGAACACTTCACTTTGTTCCCGGAGACAACGATATTCTTCAGGTTCGCATTCAATTAAAGAATGCTGTTTCTACAAGAGCAGATGGTATTTCAAATTTTGTCATGGCATTTGACCGACCTAATTTCCTTCCCGGTCCTGACGGAAATAATCGTTTGTGGAGTCAAATATCATTTGACTTTGTATTAGCTGATTATGTTGATAAAGGTTGGTTTATTCTTGAAGCACCTATTACCGATACAGAATATTTAAATGCTGATTGGATTAATGTACTTCATCCGCAATTTAAAAATGCTGTAAGTGCTACCGGAAAAGACGCCGAATTTCAAATTGATTACATTTATATCGGACCAAAGGAAAAAAATCCAGCAAGTGAAACTGTAATATTCTTTGACGAGGACGGTACAGAGCTTGATCGTTGTCAAGTAAACAAATACACTCCTGCCGTATATTCAGGCAAAACACCTACCAAGCTTTGTGAAAAAGACGGTCATTATATTTTCGCAGGTTGGAAAAATGAAAACGGCGAAATTGTTGATTTGAATACAATTATCGAATCTGCTACATTGTACCCTGTATTTGAAAAAGAAGTTCACAAAGTTAAATTCACTTTGACAAAAGAACCGACATTAGAATCAACAGGAAGCATTATCGGTGTATGCGGTACATGTTCTTTTGAAGAAGAAGTTACATTACCGATTCTTAACGAAATCGATTATACTGTAAGTGTTATTACTGCTCCAACATGTATTGCAAGCGGTGAATCCACTTATACATGGAAAAAATCCGAATATGGCAATTACTCATTTAAAGTTACAACTACAACATCAGAGCACAGAGATTCACAAGACAACAGATGCGATGACTGTGGCTGCCGTATAAATGAAGCTGACTTGTTATTCTGTAACCTCAGCTTAAGTGGCAATATCGCCATAAACTACTATATGGACCTTTCTGATGAAGTACTTCAAGACGAAAATGCGTATATGCTTTTCACTTTTGAAAATGGTGAAACAATAAAAATCCCTGCTTCGCAAGCAACAAAAACACAGTATTTAGAGTATACTCTCTATGTTTTCTCT
Organism: Clostridia bacterium; assembly: GCA_017522515.1. Next base: position 300 of record JAFWZH010000068.1, on the reverse strand, counting down.
TGTGAACGAGCTGCACCTTATATGACAGATATAATCAAAAGTCAGTTCTTCTACGATGGCGGACAAACAGAAGAAGCTACTTATTCTGTTAAAATTTACGCAGACCGCATCTTGGCAAATAACTCTTCAGAGCCTCTTCGCAATCTTATCTACAGTATGTTGAATTACGGTGCGGCTTCACAGCTTCATTTTAATCATAATACTGACAGACTTGCAAACGAGGGATTAACTGTTCCGGATTATACAACAATATCTATTGATGGTTACCCCATCAACAAAAATCAAGGAACAAGTCTTGTT
>JAFWZH010000067.1 GCA_017522515.1 Clostridia bacterium | reverse complement strand
TATTCTTTTGGTACTGCCCTTATTGCTGTTTCCGATACCGATATTACTGATGGTAATATCATAACTGTTAAGACGATAATTGCCGAGAATAAATTTGCTCCGTCCGGCAGATTAAAGGTTTCACGCACAAGCGGTACAATTATTATCATACCTACAAGACCGTAAACAACTGACGGTATCCCCGAAAGCAAGTCAACACTTGTACGAACTGTTTTTGCTATTTTGTCATTCGCCATTTTTGCAACGAATATTGCACACAGTATACCTATCGGCACACCGATTATTATTGCACCAAGCGTTCCATACACCGATGTAAGAATAAAAGGTAAAATGCCGTAAGACGGAGTAGAGGCAGTTGATGCCCACTCCGTCCCGAATAAAAAGTCTGTGATACCGATTTTGCCAATGGCAGGCATACCTGATGTAAGTAAAAATCCGGTAATGAGAATGACAAAAGCAACAGCTAAAAATCCGCAAAGCGTGAAGATAATATTCATTGATTTTTCAATAAAATTTGCTGCTTTTTTTATTCTGCTCATTCTCTATACTCCTTATCTTGCTACGGGTACTGCTCCTGCTTTTACAATCAAATCATCAGCCACTTCAGATGTTGCAAAGTCAAAGAATGCTTTTGCAGTTTCGGAAAGCTCCGCATTTTTCTTTGTTACGAATACGAAGTTACGCTGAACCTTGTATGTGCCATTTTGGATTGTTTCTGTTGTCGGTGTTACACCCTCCACATCAATCATCTTAACTGTATCTTTTACAGATGCAACGGAAGCATAGCCGATTGCGTTGGGGTTAGAAGCTACTGTCTGCACAACATCACCTGTTGAAGTAAGTTCTTGTGAGTATTTGCACAAATCTTCTGTATCTGTGATAGATTCAAAGCCGTCTCTTGTGCCGGATGCTGCTTCTCTGCCGATAAGTACAACAGGTGCGTCAGCTCCGCCAACTTCGCTCCAATTTGTAATTTCGCCTTTGTAAAGTTTTGCAATTTGTTCGATTGTAAGGTCAGCTACAGGATTTTCAGGATTTACAATTACGGCAATACCATCAATGGCAACTACTGTTCCGTTAAGCTCTGCCTTTTCTTCGTCTTTCAAGTCTCTGCTTGAAAGACCAATGTCGCATCTGCCTTCCTGAACTGCCTGAATACCACTACCTGAACCTGTAGGATTGTAAGTAACCTTTACATCTGCGTTTTCTTCCATATAGGCTTCAGACAAATATCCGATTACCTTTTCCATTGAGGTTGAGCCATCTGTTGCAACTGTACCGCCATTACTTGTGCTTTTGTCTGCACCGCAGCCCGTAAAAAAACAAGCCACCAAACCTACTACTGTCAAAATACTTATGATTTTCTTCATCAAAATCACTCTCCTTAAAATTTTTCTTTTCTTTTTGACTACGATAACAGTTTAGCATAGGCAATGTTAATTCCGATAGCTACAGTATGTTAATTGTAGGTTAAGCGTATTAAAAAGTGAAGCCTTAAATTTTCTTGAAGGCTTCACTTAAATATGCTTGTGTGCAAAACAGTATTTTAATCAATTCACTTTAAAATATTTTTTAT
>JAFWZH010000066.1 GCA_017522515.1 Clostridia bacterium | reverse complement strand
AGATCGTCATAGTTGTAACTTCTTGTCCAGCTTCCATTCCACCATTCGGAATATATGGCATCGGGCATGTGTCCGTCCTTGGGATTTTTGTACCCAACATCAAGTACATTTTCCCCAAGCTCTGTTTTTGCAGTTATTCTGTTTAACCTATTGGTTCCATTCTCATAGGTGTATCCCAGTGACGATTTCAGGTTAAATTTATATGGCTCGTCATCTGCAAATTCTTTTACGGACAATACGGTCAGTAAAAATCAAACTCAGGGGCAAGGAGGAGAGCAGAATCTCCGCCAAATGAAAACACAAATGTGAATTTTGTTCACAGTCATAGAACCGTACTATGATAGGAACCCGTGATAGGATTAACCGTCACCTGTCATCAACTTCAAAGAACAGCACATCTATCATGTTTCTTACCTCTCTTGGATTATACATTTCAGGATTAAAACAAATGGCAAAATCACCACTATCAAAATAACAAAATAGTACTTCAGCAAAATGATTAAGAATAATATCATCAAATCTGTGATTTTGATAACTCGAATAATACTGCTTAAAAGTCTCCCAGTTTACTTTTGGGTTAAAAAGCGTAGTTTCAAGATAATAATCAAAAATTGATGGGATAAAATTATAAATATAGTCGTTTATATTAATTTTGGCTACTGATAAATACTCATTTATATTATCTATATCACCATATTTTTGAAAGAATGATGGAATTTCAGTTTTTAGTTCTTTTTCTCGTTTTAAAGTCAAATTCACACCATCCGTTCTATAAAAACCAAAAAACAGTTCATCGTTAACCAAAAAAAACTTAAAAACTTTTTCGATGCTATTTAGAAAACATTTTTGATAACGAACATTGTTGAGTATTATAGTGTGGGAGCCCAAGGGGTTTTTATATTCTTCGATAATAATTTGTTTTTTTTTCATACCAAACACCCCCGTTAATCAATGTCCTGGCGGATGACAATGAAAACCGTGATCAGGATCCCAATCTATTCTAAATTTTCCCAATGGACCTTTATAACTAAAAATTGTACCACCCGGTCCACCAGCAGCGTTAGGATTACGATAAAACATTTCAATATTTTTACCCACTTTAAAGCCATAACCATTATTTGCAGAAAAAACCTTTGAGCCTATTATTTGAGGCATAGATTTTTCCAAACTGACTTTACCAGCGTATATGTTGGTAACAACAACAGCTACATCATATGTACCACCAGCTATTTTTGCACCAGTGTCTCCACCTATTGTCCGTCCAATTTCCTGAACACCTGTTCGAACTATATTGTCTTCTCGCATAACATTGGATTTTGTAATATGATTTACAACTTGACCAACACCTTGTGCCGCTGTCGCGACTCCATTTACAATTAAAAATCCAGCTGCTACTGCTCCAACACCAGTCCAACTTGTAAAGGTTCCCAGTGCTGCACCAGCAGCAATTTGTGCTGCACCACTAATAACATTTAATGCACCACTTAACCACTTTGGCCACTCTCCGGTAAAATCATCCATATTTACAGGATTATTGAAACAGTAAGTAAAGAGATTATAACCACAAATATCTCCGCCAATTTCTGAAAGTTCGCTATCCGCACTCAGGAACCTACAAATCTCCGGAGCATAATATCTTGTCTGCAGGAAATAGAAGCCCGTTTCGGTGTCGTAGTAGTAGCTTCTGTATCTTATGGGATTTATTGCACCGATGTTTACTCCGCTGGTGTCGGTTGAAGAAATCAGTCTGCCCCATGCGTCGTAGGTGTATGTGGCGACTTCGTTGCCGTTTGCATTGAAGATTGATATTACGTCGCCTTGGAGATTCTTTATATAATAGTATGCTGTGCCGTT
>JAFWZH010000065.1 GCA_017522515.1 Clostridia bacterium | reverse complement strand
CTGGAAAGGTTTAACGTATGCTTGGATTTTAGATAGTGAAGAGTCGTCTTTGTCTATGGGCTATAAAACAAAAGAAGGTTTTGACAGTTTGTATAAGCAAGAAATTTCTGAGATTGGTGAATTGGCAACAGTTACCAAAACTGAAAAAATAGACGATAGAAACTCAACAGTCTCTTATTATACTACCGATGCAGGAGAATTTAAAAGAGTGTGCTATAAATTGGAACAAGGAGAAAAGACACTGTATATTGCTGAAAAGTATTGTTTAAAGGGTTATACTGAATATACAAAAAATAATGTATCGCATGATATACCGAAAAGTATTATTATTTTAGGAGAACAAGAAAATGAGTACTTTCGTGTTTTTTTAGCTGAAGTAGAACAACGACCCAGCATTGAATACTTACTTGAATTTGGGCTTAGAGAACTTTGATATATTCACATGAAAAGAGAGGATATAAAAGAGTTTTAGTTGAATTATATGGGGTTTAAGACAATAATTCATTTTTTGATGAATTATTTGATTTTTACATTAGAGATAGAAAAGCTTCGCGTTGTACTATTGATTAATACTTCGCGAAGCTTTTTGTTAAGTTCTGTTTTTCTTTATAATACTCATCAGAATAATTTATGTCACCCATATTTTTGCCTAAACATAGGCAAAGCCTTGATTTCTAACGCTTTCGCTAATAAAAAGGTAAAAAGCAACGCTTTTTTTCGCACAAAATATTCGCGCATTTTTTCGCTCCGTAATTCCAGTTATAACTTCGCAGTTTTTGTGCTACATAAGCCATAAGATTACCAACGACACCCTGTTTTTTGGCTACACGTAGGCAAACTTGCGGAAGTACGACATAATGAGCTCAAAATATGGCATTTTACGACATCCTAATTCGATACCGCAAATTTGGCTTAACGGTGGGCATTGCCACCCGTTGTGAACCGCAAAGGTGGCGTTTACGACACCGTTGCTTATTCCTGCAACCATTTTAGGACGCCCACCGTTTATGCCAATCCTTCCTTTTGTGACACAAATGACGATAATGACGGTATTTTTGATAGCCGGGGATTTACCGTCATTGACAGTTATTCCTAATTTTTACTTTCGCACATTTTGGGCGAAACAGGCGGTTTTTGCTCTTGGGCGAGTCTGTGTTCGATTAATAAAGCAAATCGCCGAAACGGGGCGAACGTGCGCGTAGTTTCGGCGATAGTGCTTTCTTTGATATGGTGCTCTTTGCTAAATAGCTTTTTTGCTTCGTTTTAATTTATTTGGGTATGAGATTCGGTGCTGTATAACTGTTGTCGCAATCAAGTCCGTAAAACCATGTTTCGCTACACTCTTCGGTTATTATGCCGTCTTCGTCAAAGTAGTTAAGTCTTGCGCGGAATTCTCCGTTTAAAATTATTTTTACGGATATTTTCCCTTCATTTTCTTTGACTAAAATTTTCTCGACAAGTAATCGAATGTTGCTGTCGCTGATAGCTTCGTTTGCTATAATCTCGTCAATCAAGTCAATGCTTTTCTTGATTTCCTTCTTTCGGTTTTTTACAGTTGCGTCAATGTTTTCCAGTTCAACGATTTGAGTTTCGTATTTTTTTATGTCAGCTTCACATACTTTGAGCATTTGTGTGTACACATCACTGTGCTCTTTGTCGCGAATTCTTTCTAACAATATTCCTTGTTGGTCGGCTTTTCGTTGAGACAATTTCTCTTTGATATTTAATATTTTTGTATCAAATGTTGGTTTGTGAGCCATCCATTTCTGTAAATTTTTGTCACATTCCTCGAATAAATATTTTGCAACTCTCTTCATCTCAAGAAGTTCTTGGTATATTAGCCTGTCCAATATCTCTTCGTGAACAGTGTGAGGCGTGCAGTTTTCTCTTCCGTAGCGGTGGTAACCGTTGCAAGTGTACTCGAAACGTGGTGGCTTGGTTCGCCATCTTCGGGTGCGGCAAATGCAATTCGAACCGCAGTCTTCGCAGAACACTAACCCTGCGTATCGATGGACAGTCTTGCCGGGTGCTGCACGAATATTCCGTTCTTGTTTTTGATTTAACAAGAATTGTGCTTGCTCCCAAACCTCTCTTGAGACGATTGCGGGGACTGCATTTTCGTGTCGGTACTGTTCTTCGAGTGGAAGTTTTTTCCTGACTTTATTTATTCTGCTTGTGTATGTTTGGTGACAAATCAATGTGCCGGCATAGAACTCATTTTGTAACACTCTTTTTACTGCTGTGTTTTCCCATAGATATCTGTGAGCGATTTCGGGTTTGTTATATCCTAATCTTTTGCCGATTAATTGCTTTTGATAGTATCCGGGGGATTTGATTCCTTCAGCATTTAATATTTTTGCGATACTTTTTAAGCCGTAGCCTGATACATAAAGATTGAAAATCCTTCGCACGATCTCTGCGTTTTCTTCTACGATGACTACTTGGTTGGTGTTTTTGTCTTTGAAGTAACCGAGTGGTGGGGTGAGAACGAGTCCGTCTTTTTGCTTTTGATGGAATCCCGCTCGTATCTTTTTGGCAATATCTCTTGCATACATATCGTTGAGAATTCCTTTGAAGCCTACCATCAGGTCATCTTCTTCGTTGCTGGTGTCAATATTTTCCGTTACGGAAAGCACTCGCACTTCGTTTTGCCTTAAGTAGTCAATGAACATTGCTGTTTGTGTTCGGTGTCTGCCGAGTCTGGACAAATCTTTTACTACGACTGCATCGATGGATTTGTTTTCTACTGCGTTGTATATTTCATTTATACCGGGGCGGTTGAAATGCATTCCGCTGATGTTGTCATCCCAAGATTGTCCTATCACTGTGAAGTTGTTTTTCTCTGCGTATTCAATTAAGATTTTTCTTTGGTTGTTCAGAGAGTTCATTTCGCTGTCTTCATCTCTTGATAACCTTGCGTATAACCATACTTTCATAGAGCACTTCCTTTCTGACTTATTTTTTGCAAGCGCAACATATCACACTTGTTTTTACAAGTCCAGATATTTCAGCTCTGTGTTTTCTTCCTTTTCCTCTACGGAAAATTGGTCGGTTGCGGCAGGGTTATCGGGTGAGATTTTGTCTTCTGAAATGTATTCTCTTATGACGTTTTGTAAAAATTTTTGAAACTGTTGTGTATTACCGTTATAGGTAATTTCGACTTCTTCTATATTGTTTTTTCTTTTTTGCATTAGATGTCCTTTCTCTTATCAATTGGTAATAATATTTAACTTGTGTCTGGTTTCTTTGGGTCTTGTTAACAGCTGGTGAAATATTTACACCGGGTGAGGGTGGTTTATTTCCCTATAGTACTGTCACGTAAAAGGGGAGGGAGCGTCCGGCATTCCGTCGTCTTCAAGTAAATTGTTTACGAAGTACATATTGCTTGAGTTTGCTCCGTTCCACCTTGTGCGTGGACCTTTGGAAATCAAATTATTATCTATGAGATTTTTGATAGCGGCATCTACTGTTTTCTTGTCAATGCGGCATTCTCTGCTGAT
>JAFWZH010000064.1 GCA_017522515.1 Clostridia bacterium | reverse complement strand
TAACAGCAGAAAGAGCAAGTGGAATAATGCCTAAAAGCCATTTCCAAATGCCGTCTATTAATGCTATCAAAATGCCAAAGTAAACAACATAATATAATACCATGATTATCGATACAACAATTGGTGCGATCAGTTTTTTCTTATGTTCTATCAATTTTCACTCTACCTTTCTGTTTATTCATTTCTATTTTACTCCACACGCATCATACGGTAGCCAACACCGATATGTGTTTGAATATACTGCGGAGAGTCGGGTTTAGATTCTATTTTCTTTCTGAGTGTTGCCATGAACACACGAAGCGATGCTACATCATTATCCCAACTGCTTCCCCAAACCTTTTGTGTAATGAAAGTGTGTGTTAATACTTTGCCTATGTTTTGAGCCAATAAACAAAGCAACTTATATTCAATAGGGGTTAAATGTAGTTCGTTATCCTCTAAATATGCACAACCTGCCGCAAAATCAATCTTTAATTTTCCGTTAATAAAAACCGACTCATTTCCTTCACCGTTAGCCATCATTACGGCAAGTCTTCTTCCTGTTACTCGGATTCTTGCTAATAGTTCCTCAACGGAGAAGGGCTTTGTTAGGTAATCATCTGCTCCATTGTCAAGTGCCTCAATTTTATCTGCATCTTCGCTTCGAGCACTGATAACGATAATAGGCACATTTGACCATGTGCGTATTTTCTTTATAACATCAACGCCATCAATATCGGGCAATCCGAGATCAAGTAAAATAATATCCGGATTATAGGTGGATGCCTGTCTAATGGCATCTTCTCCTGTTTCGGCAACTATATATTTATAATCGTGTGCTTTTAATGTGGTGGTCATAAGGTTTTTAACCGAACTATCATCTTCCACAATTAATATTTGTAGTTTATTCATCTATTTTTACCTCTCCTAACGGTAGCGTGAAAGTAAAGATACATCCTTGTGGTTGGTTATCTGTCAAGGTCAGTTCGCCGCCATGCGCACCGATAATTGACTTACAAAGAGCGAGACCTAAACCAAGACTGCGGCGGCTGTCTGCTATTCTATTATCTCCGGTATAGAACATCTCGAACACATGAGGTTTTATGTTGTCCGGAATTCCGTTTCCGTTATCAATAACACTAATTGATGCATAGCCGTTTTTCTTTTCTGTAATGACCTTGATTTCAGATCCTACCGGAGTATATTTAATCGCATTATCTATAAGGTTTATTAACACCTGAACAATGAGTTTAGCATCTGCATTTGCAAGAAGCAATTCATCCTTATGAATAACGGATATTTTGTGTTCTGTACTTTTTCGACCTATATGGCGAAGAGCTTCTTCGGTTATTTCATCAACAAGCTCTATAGACTTGTTAAAGTTCATTCTACCTTCTTCAATTCGGGTGACCGAAAGCAGATTCTCCACAAGACTTATAAGCCATTCGGAATCATCAAAGATGTCAGTATATATTTGCATCTTTGTGTCTTCATCTAATTTATCTTTGTTTGACAGTAAATTTCCTGCGTTTCCTGATATAGAAGTGAGAGGTGTGCGTAAGTCATGGGAAATTGCTCGTAGGAGATTTGCTCTTAGTTGTTCATTTTTTGCTAAAACAGCCGTTTGTTCTTTTTCTTTTGCATTTCTTCTGTTATCCAATGCCAAGGCACATTCACCGAGTATGGAGAGCAGTATACTATTTTCAAATGCATCAAGAGGCTTTCCTTTTATGCGTATTCCGATAACACCGTATATATTATTGTTAATACGAATCGAGAAATAAACACATTTTGCCTTGCTGTAAACATTTGTAGATGCACCTGCTCGGTGCTTGTTAAGATATACCCACTCAGCAGTATTTCTCTCCGTTGTAGTGAATAAATCTTCTAAATTATCCGATTGGGCGGAGTATAAAGAGCCTTTTGTCAGTTTTCCATCCCTTACCGAATACATAACAACCGACCGATTTAAAAGCTTCATTATCTGTGTCGCAGTAATATTTATGATATCTTCATCATTTTGAGCTTTCTGCAACAATTGGTTAGTATCCAAAAGCACCTTTGTTCTAAAGGCTGCCTGAGCAGACAGTTTTGCATGTGACTTTAGTTTTGAGGCTAATGTTCCGGTTATAACAGATGCCACAAGCATTATAGCAAAGGTCACAGGATATCCCGAATCATACGCATGAAAGGTTAATCGCGGCTCTGTAAAGAAAAAGTTGAAGAGCATAACGCTCACAAGTGAACCGATAATACCGCAGGTGTATCCCTTAGTAAAGAGAGATGTTAAAAGTACACCGAGAATATATACTGTGATAATATTGGAATCGGTAAATCCAAAACTGTAAAAACTAAGACCTAATATAGTTGCGATTGCAAGAATTAAAACGGTAATAAGTATGTCCTTTGGATACGGTATTAAGCTTCTAAATAATGAATGGGAACTCGGTCTGTATTTCGAGTTTATAATATTGTCGGGGATAATATGTATATCTAAATTCGGTGCAATTTCAGTCAGTTTATCGGTTAAAGTCGGTCTATTCCAAAAATGACGCCTTTTAATATTGCTTCGCCCGATTACTATTTTTGTTACACCGGATATTCGGGCATACTCTGCGATTTGAAAGGACACGTCCTCACCGTAAGCCGTTGCAATGTCCGCGCCTAATTGCTCGGCAAGACGTATATGGTCTTGCAATCGGTTTTTATTTTCCTCGTCTAATTTATCTGAATCGGGAGTTTGTACATAAAGCGCAGTAAAGCTGCCACCAAAGGCGGAAGCCATAGTAGCAGCAGTTTTTACTATTTTAGCATTGGAAGGAGAAGCAGAAAGACAGACAAGGATGTGTTCTTGTGCATTAGAACCGCTTGTAATATTTGAATTTTTCATCCGCTTCACCAACCTTTTAATATTTTCACTAATTATAACATATTATTTCAAAATATTCTACTGCTTTTATACGGCTTCATCGGTCAAGGATTCTTCTATTTTTATATCATTGCTATCATAGATCATAATTCGTGTGCCTTCATGCTTACTTCTAAATCGACGAATTTCTTCTGTTATTTCTTCATCTGTCAGTTCCTCGGTGAGCATAACACAAGAAGGTTCTTTCTTTTCGTTTTCCTTCTCAATAGCTTTTCGGTTTTCATCCAAAAACTTATCCAGTCTTGCCATAAGAAAATATCCGAATACAAAGACTCCAAGAACAGCTAATGCTAATACGATATCTCTCCAAACCTCCACTATGCTCACCTCCTAACAATTCTATTGACTACGGTTATATGTGGAAGCACTTTTGCAATGCTTTATCCTCTCCAATAACGAGCAATGTCTTGTTTTCAAATAAAAGTGTGTCCGGTGTAACCGCAACATTCGTCTTTCCATTCTGCTTTACACCGATAATGTTTATATTGTATTTTTTACGAATATCAATTTCTCCGACTGATTTTCCTATCCAGCCCTTTGGAACTGCTACTTCGAATATTGAATGTGCTTCGTCAAGCTCGATATAATCAAGAATGTGGTCGGAGCTATAACGGATGGCTGCCCATTTTGCCACCTGTTTTTCGGGATATACAACCTCATCCGCGCCGTTGCGTAGGAGGAATTTTGCCTGTCCGTCACGCTCGGCACGGGAAACAACCATTTTTGCGCCCAATTCTTTTAGAGAATAGGTGGTTTCAAGTGAACTTTGGAAGTTACCACCGATAGCAACAATACATACATCGTAATTATCAATACCGAGTGTACGCAAAAATTCCTCGTTGGTACTGTCACCAATTTGTGCATTGGTTACGATATCCATAGCATCATTTACACGGTCTTCATTGTGGTCAAC
>JAFWZH010000063.1 GCA_017522515.1 Clostridia bacterium | reverse complement strand
TTTACCCCAAGGAGTAACAGGACTGGGCATACCAACAGGAGATTTGCCTTCGCCACCGCCGTGAGGGTGATCGCAGGGGTTCATTACAACACCGCGAACTGTAGGACGGATACCCATCCATCTCTTACGACCTGCTTTACCGAGAGATATGTTCTCATGATCAAGATTTCCTACCTGACCGATAGTAGCTTTACACTCAATAGGAACCATACGAACCTCGCCTGAGCCAAGACGTACTTGTGCAAAATCTCCCTCTTTAGCCATAAGCTGTGCAGAAGCTCCTGCAGATCTTACGAGCTGTGCTCCCTTGCCGGGTTTCATCTCTACATTGTGAATTACTGTACCTACAGGAATATCAGCAAGTTTGAGTGCGTTACCCGGGAGAATATCAGCCTCAGGACCTGACATTATCTTGTGTCCTACTTTAATGCCATCGGGATGAAGGATGTATCTCTTCTCACCGTCTGCATAAACCAAGAGAGCAATATTTGCTGATCTGTTAGGATCGTACTCTATTGAAACAACCTTTGCAGGAATTCCGTCTTTCTCTCTCTTGAAATCAATCATTCTATACTGTCTTTTTACTCCGCCTCCACGATGACGAACAGTGATTCTACCGTATGAGTTTCTACCTGAATTTTTCTTTACAGGAGCCATCAAAGATTTGATTTCGCTTTTACCTGTAATCTCATCGAAAGCTGACACTGTCATCGTTCTTCTTGAAGGGGTTGTCGGATTATACTTTTTTATAGCCATTTTCCTGTCCTCCTATTACTGAGCGAAGCCGAAGTCTTCAATTGAATTCTTATACTTCTTTGTCTTCTTCTCGCCGTTTACTGTATATTCAACGGACTTAGGATTAAGATCAATTGTTACAATTGCCTTTTCCACTTTGAAGTATAACCTACTGCCATACCTGATGCCTGTCTGCGGCTTCTCTTTTTGCCGTCGTAACGCATTGTGTTTACTGACAGAACTTTAACGTCGAAAATCTTCTCAATCGCTTTTTTAACATCAACTTTAGTAGCGTTTATATCTACAACGAAAGTATATTTACCTTCTGCAACTGCTGATGTACTCTTTTCTGTTATATGGGGACGAACTATAATATCAAATTCGTTCATTATGCGTACACCTCCGAGATTTTGCTTAAAGCGTCTTTTGTTACGATAAATTTACTGTGATTCAATATATCGTATACGTTAATTGTGTTTACATAAGCTGTTTCAATTCCTTTGATGTTGCTTGCAGATTTTACAACATTGATGTCTTTCTCAGGAATTACAACAAGTGCTGTGCTGTCTACACCAAGATTTTTGAGAACTTCAACCATATTCTTTGTCTTAATTTCTTCAAAGCTGAGCTTGTCAAGAACAACGATATCGCCGTCAATAGCTTTGCTTGAAAGAGAAGACTTAAGAGCAAGTCTTTTTACTTTCTTCGGAATTGTGTAGCTGTAATCTCTGGGCTTAGGTCCGAACACGATACCGCCGTGAATCCACTGAGCAGATCTTGTACTTCCCTGTCTTGCACGGCCTGTACCTTTCTGTCTGTAAGGTTTCTTACCGCCGCCGCTTACTTCGCTCTTTACCAAAGTGGAGTGTGTTCCCTGACGTTTGTTAGCCAGATTGTTAACAACTGCCATGTGCATGCAGTGTGTGTTAACTTCAACTCCAAATATATTGCTGTCGAGCTCGATTTCCTCGACAATTTTTCCTTGCATGTCGTATACATTAACTTTTGGCATAATTTCTTCCTCCTCCTGCGTCACGCTTTAACAGATTCTCTGATTTCAAGCAATCCGCCCTTAGGTCCCGGAATTGCGCCTTTGACAAGAAGAAGATTCCTCTCGCCGTCAACTTTAACTACTGTAAGATTCTGAACAGTGACTCTTTCTGAACCCATGTGACCAGGCATTTTCTTTCCCTTGAAAACCTTGCCCGGATCAGTGTTGGCACCCATAGAACCTACGCCTCTGTGATACTTAGAACCGTGAGTCTTCGGTCCGATCTTCTGTCCGTGTCTCTTGATAGCACCCTGATAGCCTTTACCTTTAGATGTACCGCTTACATCTATGCTATCGCCATCTTTAAACATATCGGCAACATTGATTGTCTGACCGATTTCAAATGCGTCAACATCCTCAGGTTTAAATTCCTTAAGGTGTTTGAAGCCACCCAATTCCAATTTGTCGAAAACGCCTTTTTCAGGTTTGTTAAGCTTTTTCTTATCAACTTCCCCATAAGCAAGCTTTACTGCTGAGTAACTATCGGTTTCCTGTGTCTTTTTCTGTACTACAGTGCAGGGACCTGCAAGAACTACAGTAACCGGTGTACATTTGCCGCTCTCGTCAAAAATCTGGGTCATTCCGACTTTTGTTCCTAAAATAAAATTCTTCATTTTTAAGCTTTACCTCCTAAATGGTTATTGGTTCCCCCTTGTGGGAACATGACCGGTTTCTTATGATTATTTAAGAAACCAGGGTAATGCGATCAGCATTATTATTGTTTAACTTTGATTTCTATATCAACGCCTGCGGGAAGATCAAGGCGCATCAATGCATCTACTGTTTTTGGAGAAGGCATAAGAATATCAATTAATCTCTTATGTGTTCTCATTTCGAACTGTTCTCTTGAGTCCTTATATTTATGAGGAGCTCTGAGAATTGTAACGACTTCCTTCTCTGTTGGCAGCGGAATAGGTCCTGAAACAACTGCGTCTGTACGCTTTGCTGTGTCAACAATCTTCTGTGCTGCCTGATCCAACAATTGGAAATCATAAGCTTTCAATTTGATTCTGATCTTTTGTTTGTTTGCCATACATAAACCTCTTTCTTTTAGATGTTTTTTGTTACGTATAACAGCTTGCCTCTGAATTTACATCACCCTGTCGTGTGTTTCGCATTTGTTCCAATAAAAAAACCAAATTGAAATATCCTCCTCTTGAAGGATTTCAACCTGGGCATAGATAAACACTTTACATACAACATCATACAGCAACTATAAAATTCAGTGCATGACTTGTCGCCCGGTTTCACGAATCGGACATTCTCCACATGAGTTACCTGCCATTATCACACGATCAAATGTGCGGCAGCAATCTCCTGCTTCTCAGTCTGTCAAGTCGCAACAGACAGATTATACCTCTTCTGCCTACCGTTGGCAAGCCCTTTTTTATAGGATATGCAATTTATTTTTTGAACTTTTTGTGAACAATTTAGATAAGAAAATAAAAAAGAAGGAAGCAATGAAGCGCTCATCTGTGAATTATTAGGGGAGAGATTCACAATCGGTTAAAGAAAAGAGAAACGCATTCAATTGCCCCCGACTTTGATGATGATACACTGTTTTTATGAATAAATATACATGTAAATAATAACAAATTGTTAACACGATTTTATTCTGCCTTAGTCACTAAGGCCCATCGTTTCTCTGACTTCTTTAATGATAACAAAAGCACTCGAATCATATTTATTGATAATTTTACGTATCTCTGTTACTTGCCTATTATACACGACACAAACAACCAGATACTTTTTTTGTTTAGAATACATTCCCTTTGCTTCAATTACAGAAACACCTCGACCAAGTCTGCTTATTATCTCCTCAGCCATGTCTTCCGGTTTTTCTGTAAACACAGTGATTTCTTTTGCATAATTTATCCCTGCTTCTACGGCATCAACTACTTTCGAAGCTACAAAAACTGCCACTCCCGTATAAAGTGCCGCCTCAATTGATTTGTACACAAACGCTACAACTGCTAAAAACACAAAATCAAGCCATAATACAGCTTTGCCTATTGTCATCATATTAATTTTCTTTTGCATTAGTCTCGCAATTATGTCAGTACCGCCGGTACTTGCTCCCCCACGGAATATCATTCCGAAGCCGCAGCCGATAGCCGCTCCTCCCCATAAAGCGTAGAGCAATTTATTATCCCCCTTTAGTATGCTTCCAAACGAGGATGTTAAATCTAACATAAATGAGAACAAAGCTGTCCCAATCACACTTTTATATATAAAGTTTCTTCCTATATATTTATATCCCACAATAAACAGAGGAAGATTTAAAGCAAAAGTTAAAATGCCCACCGGTATTATTCCGTCAAACACGTACGATATTATTACGGCTATTCCCGATATTCCTCCCGGTGCAATACCCATAGGTTCTAAAAAAAGATTTATACCGGTTCCTGCCAAAAAGGCTCCTGCTAATATTAATATCGCTTTAATGAAACTTCTCCTCATAATACCAATATTTTACACATCATCATTCCTTTTTATACTTTGTTAATAAAAAAACACAATTATGACACAATACAGCGTTAATATGTGTTTTGCATTATGAATATTTGTGCTATAATTAGAAGAGATATATATTATCGAGGTGAACATATGTCAAAAGACAAATCAAAAAAGAAAAAATACAAGCTTCAGGTAATGGATATAATTACCATTGTTTTTACTGCTATAATTTTAGGCATTATGGGTTTTGTTCTTTACGAACATATTTCCGGTGACGGTTCTGATAAAGATGCCGCTTCTGCAACACAAACAGCTGTTGCTACTGCCGCACCCACAAAGGAGCCTACGCTTTCCGACATAGGAAATGTTTACGGCAATATTACAAATGACGCAAATGTTGTTTGCATAGATGGCAGAGAATATTTTATTTCAGTTGATGACAACGGAGACAAACATATTTATGTGACTGTCGGAGATGTTACTACTGACCTTATCAAAGCTGAAGCATCTTCATTAAATGTAATAACCGATTACATCACATACAATGATCAAATTGACGTTGATGGTTATTATGTATTCTATATTAACGGTAAAGGACAAATTTGTTACTTGCTTGATGGTCCTGTCGGTGATGGTCTCGTGCAAAATGCTCCACTGACAGAGGTGGTTTTCCTTGATGGTTCATATTTATCTGTTGACGTAAGCGGCGAGTATGTATACCATTTGAGTGCTGATGGTAATATAGGCAAAACATCTATACTTGAGAAAACATCATATACGCTAAGTAAAGAACGTGCATATAAGAGTTTTGTTCTTTATTTTGGAGACATATATGCTCAAGGCAAAGAAAATAATTATATTTATAAGATGCCTTCTGTTTCTTCAGAAGAGGAAAGTTCAGAAGCATCCGCAACACCTGCAACAGCTACTGCAGATAAAAATGAGTCGAGAGAAGCTCTTCTTATAAGTGAGCCTGTAACTGATTACGTTTTAGACAGTGATTGGGTTTACACAATCAGCGATAAGGGTATTGTAAGATATGTCATCAACGGACTCAATAACAAAGATACTCTTTCTTCTACTATAAAAGCTGACTGCATTAATGCATACAACGATGCTATTTTCTACGTAGCAAACAATCATTTGTACACATGTACGGCGAAGTTATTCTTGTTGGATTCTGTTTTGGATATCGGAGAAGTAACATCTACAGCGGGAATAAATATTTCAGAAAATGCAATTTATCTTGTAAATGAAAAAGGTAAGCTTTGCAAATCAAAATATGATTCTACTGCGAAAGCTTACACAGAATTCAAAGAAATGAATTAATTTAAAAAATTAAGTATTTCATTTGTGGCGGAGGCGCTGTAATCAGCGTTCTCCGCTTTTAATTTTGTTTTATCTCCGTAACCATAAAGTATTGCACATGTAAACATTCCTGCTGCTTTACCTGCTTGAATGTCTGTATATGAGTCGCCTACCATAATGGACTCCTGAGGTTTTGCATTCATTGCCTCAAGACACATAAAAAGGCCCTCTGGATCAGGCTTCATTTGTGTGACGGATTCAGGTCCTATAACTTTGGTAAAATATTTAGCAATACCTAATTTATCAACAATAAGACGTGTAATCGGCTCCGGCTTATTGGAAACTATGCTCATGGCGATGCCACGTTTCGAAAGCTCTGAAGCCACCTTTTCAAATCCCGTATATAGTTCTGTCTTATCACAAGGATGATTTTTGTAATAATCTTTATACCAATTTAAGGCCTCTGCACAATCTTCTTTTGAAAGATCCTTCATGGCACAATCTATTAAATATTTTGCACCGTGCCCTACATAAGACATTATTGTTTTGTAATCCAGCTCCGGTATATTGTATTTTCTCTGTGTAGCTTGAACAGAGGCAACAATATCTCTGCCCGTATCGGCAATAACTCCGTCAAAGTCAAAAATTACAGATTTAATAGTTATCTTTTTGTCATTCATAATCAAAACATCTTCTTTTTATATAATATCAATACTACAATCGCACAAATAATTGCCGTTCCGCCGCAAATCAAATAAAAAGCCCAAGACAACTGTGCAAAGGGAACAGGCACATTCATTCCGAAGAAGCCGGAAATCATAGTGGGAATTGCCATAACAATTGTCATAGCGGCAAGGAACTTCATTACAATGTTAAGGTTGTTGGAAATAATAGAAGCAAACGCATCCATCGTTCCGCTTAAAATATTGCTGTAAATATTTGCCATCTCAATAGCCTGTTTATTTTCTATGATAACATCCTCAAGCAGATCTTCATCATCAGGATATTTTCTGATACTGAGGTTATCATAGTTGTATTTTAAAAGCTTTTCCAATACAATTTCATTTGATTTTAACGAAGTAGAAAAATACACTAAGGATTTTTCTAAAGACAAAAGCAATATTAATTCTTTATTCTTCATGGATTTATGAACTTCGTTCTCTATATTATGGCTTATTTTGTCAATTTGACGCAAGTATTGGAGATAATAAGTTGCATTTCTGTACATCAATTGCAAAATAAATCTGTTTTTCTTATATGTGGCAAAAGTTTTTACTCTGTTATCAAGGAAATCCTTTATCAATTGATTCTTTTTTAAGCAAACAGTAACAACACAGTCTTTGCAAACGATAATACCCATAGGCATTGTAGAAAACATAAAGCTGTATGTACTGTCTGTTGTAGATTCAACCACAGGTATATCTGTGAGCACAAGAGTACATCCTTCTTCGGACTCTATACGCGGACGTTCTTCCTCGTCCAAAGCCGCAGTTATAAAATCACGTTCAGTTCCCGTCATTTTACATACTTTATCTATTTCTTCTTTTGTAGGATCAAGGATATTTATCCAACATCCCGGCTGTAACTCATTCAGCACTGTAAGCTTGCCTTGAGTATCCGTCATCAAAATCTCAAGCATATTATCTACCGTCTTTCCAAAGTCTCTCTATGTTGTAAAATTCCCTGTCTTCTTCACGGAATATGTGAACAACCACATCTATATAGTCCATCAATATCCAATTTGCTGTACTGTAGCCTTCTAAGTGTGCGCACTTAATACCCTTTTCTTCAAGTCTCTCTTCAACAAGATCCGCAATACCTCTAAGATGGGTAGAAGACGTTCCGCTGCAAACTATAAAATAGTCCGTTACAGCTTCTAACTTTGCAGTACTGATAACTTCGATGTCTTTAGCCTTACGATCCTCAAGTGCTTTAACAATTTCGTTTGCAAGTATTTTGCTTTCTTCGTGCGTCATAAAAATTACTTCCTTTCCTGCTTGCTTATGCTTACTAACCAATTTCTGGTTTTTACCGTCTGTGTGCAAATAAGCAGTTTTTCTTTCTTTAAATTATAAATCAAAGTGTTGTCACATTCCTCCAGCATAGCTTCATACAACAACCCCTTACCGGCTTTTTCACGAACACTTTCATAAAATGTGCCCTCTCTGCCTTTTTCTGTGTAGTCCGCAAGAAATACAATCTGCGCAATTATGCCCATCTCCGGTTTGCCGGTTATATGGCAACGAATTGCCTCAAGAATTTCCTCATCATCCACACCATATCTTTCTTTTGCAAGTACAGCTCCGGCCAAAGCATGAAGTAATACATTTTCCCCTTCATAATCTTTATCGCAATTACCGTTAAAACCCATCCACATGTATTGTTTTGATGTAAGTTCTTTAGCACAATCATGCAAAATGCCGGCAAGCCTGCACTTTTCAACATCTGCTCCGTAAATTTTTGCCAATCTTACACTTTCTTCTGCAACGCCTACGCTGTGAGCAAATCGTTTATGGCTTAACAGTCTCTGTAAATCCTCACATATTTCACTATATGTCATTTTGCGAGAAATGTACAGATTTTTATTTTCTATATATTCTTTTACTTTGGACGGAATATATACGCTAAAATCCTCCCCTTGTAATATTGCTTGGCGGATTACTGTAGAAGACACATTGTATTGAGGTATTTCCGCCGTATAAACTTTAGCTCCTGCCTCACAGGCACGCTTCATATTTTCTTGAAATTGTACCTCATCTGAGCCGGGACGCTTCATTGCCACAAAAGAACAAAGTTTAAAAACATCTTGACTTCTGTGCCAATTAAAAATATCCGCAAGGGTATCTGCCCCTATTATCATACTGAATTCTTCATCGGGCTCTGCATTTTTCTTTAACTCCATAAGAGTGTCATACGTATAGGTATAGCTTTTTCTTTTAATCTCAATATCGCTTACTTCAAAGCCATCTATACCTTGAATTGCAGCGCGAACCATTTCAAATCTATCGTAAGCAGAAGTGACACGTCTTGCCACTTTATGCGGTGGTTCACCTGTAGGAATAAAAATGATCCTATCAAAATCCAGTATTTTTTTTATTGCCTCTGCAGAGAACAAATGACCATTGTGTATCGGATCAAATGTTCCTCCAAAAATCCCTGTTTTCATAATATCACTCTTTAAAAAAATAAAACCCGTGTTGTTTTCACAGCACGGGTTTGCAGAATTCAAACTGTCACCACATTAATTACGCGGAACTTTCTTATCCATTGCCTTGCCGTAGCTGTACCATGAATTACGCAGTTTATGACGTAAATCCACATCAAAAACCCATTCAATTGCCTCATATAACTCTTTTCTCTTGTTCATATATACTACTCTGTCAAAGCCTTCTTGTTCAAGAAGCTCCTCCATTTCACCAAGCCATGTGAGTACGCGGTCGATACCTGCTGCGTCAGGATCAACCTTTTTCTTTAAATGCATAACAACCAATTTAACTGACTTCTTTTGCAAATCAGCATCAGTTATTTCTTTTTTCTTTTTGTTTTCTTTTGTTTCGGCTATATTTGTGGTAATGCCGCCTGCACCATGAGAGTTCATGGCTGTACCTCCGTTTCTATAATTTCATTGCTTTAACAGGAGTATACCACCGATTTCCGTCAAAAGCAAATATTTAATTTTTCAAACTGAATAGCGGTGCCGGAATTCTGCCGCCTCTATTTATAAATTTGCTGCAATCATATTGTCTTACAGACATTACAGGGCCACTTCCAAGAAGACCTCCGAACTCAACCGTGTCTCCCACTTTTTTATTGGGAGCAGGAATTATTCTCACTGCTGTTGTTTTTGTATTAACCATACCTATTGCTGCCTCATCAGCAATAATTGCAGAAATAGTAGCCGCATCTGTACTTCCCGGAACAACAATCATATCTAAACCAACAGAGCAAACGCAAGTCATAGCTTCCAGTTTCTCTATACAAAGAGCACCATTACGCACCGCTTCTATCATTCCCTCATCTTCGCTTACAGGAATAAAGGCTCCGCTAAGACCACCTACGTGAGAAGATGCCATAACACCGCCTTTTTTAACCGCATCGTTTAAAAGTGCGAGTGCCGCTGTGGTACCCGGACCGCCACAATGTTCAAGTCCCATTCCCTCTAAAATTCTCGCAACACTGTCTCCCACTGCAGGAGTAGGCGCCAAAGAAAGATCAACAATTCCGAAAGGAACGCCCAACCTTTCACTTGCTTCTTTTGCCACAAGTTGTCCCATTCTTGTAATCTTGAAGGCTGTTTTCTTTATTGTTTCAGCCAGCACCGTAAAGTCGCAATCTTTCACCGTTTCTATTGCACACTTAACAACACCGGGACCGCTTACACCTACATTAATAACACACTCAGGCTCGCCAACACCATGAAAAGCTCCTGCCATAAACGGGTTGTCCTCAGGTGCATTGGCAAACACAACAAGCCTCGCACAATCCGAGCCGCCTGTATCTGCTGAAAGCTCTGCTGCTTTTTTTATCAAAATACCCATATCGCGCACTGCATCCATATTTATGCCGGCTTTCGTTGTACCAACATTTACACTGGAACATACCTTTGTTGTTGCATGGAGTGCATACGGAATAGACTCTATCAATGTTTTTTCACTTTGTGTATATCCTTTGTGCACCAAAGCTGAAAAACCACCTATAAAATTCACGCCCACTGCATTGGCTGCTTTTTCTAATGTTTCGGCGATTTTAACACAACCGTCAACATCTGTATTTGCAATTAAGCCAATGGGTGTCACGGAAATTCTTTTATTTACAATAGGAATACCATATTCATTTTCTATGTCGCAGGCTGTTTTTACAAGTTTACCTGCTCTCGTGGTTATTTTATCGTAGATTTTTTGGCACTTTACATTTATATCTTCAGCAGCACAATCAAGCAAACTTATACCCATTGTAACTGTACGGATGTCTAAATGCTCTTTTTGTATCATTCTGATTGTTTGGGCAATTTCATCTGCAGATATGAACATTTTAACACCGCCTTATTATATTTTGTGCATAGAATTAAAGATATCCACATGCTGCAGCTGCATTTGAAGTCCCATTTCAGCCCCAAGCTCCTTAAAATATGCTGCAAGCTCACTGAAACCCACTGTAGCGGCACCAACATCAACAAGCATGACCATGGTAAAAATATCATCCATGGTAGTTTGGCTGATATCCAATATATTTACATTAACTTTTGCAAAATAACCTGAAACCGCAGCAATAATTCCCACGCGGTCACATCCTATTACCGATAATACAGCTTTAACCATATATATATTCTCCTTTAAATCCCTTAAATGTGTATCCCTGTGACATAGCCCAATCAACATAACTTGATACTTGTGTAACCAATTTATCAGAAATTTCACTGGACTGGAATAATACTCCATTATATGTTTGATCTCTCGAACCGCTATCTGTAACGAAATTACAAAGCTTAAATGTAACTGTATATCCCATAAGCGTTGCAAGCCTTGCATTACGCTCAGAAATATTGTCAGGAGAATAGAATTTAATATGAGCCCCTTCTCCGACTATTGATTTAAGCTTTTTCTCCATATCAAGAAGAGAATCTCTCAAAGCCTCTGCAGAAACAGAAAGTTGGTCTATCGATTTATCTCCTCTGGAGCCGATTGTGTGCCCCTCATTATACATTCTCTTTAATGTCTCAACATTAGCCTCTTCGTTAAGATACATTGACGAAACATAAAATGTAAATTTAATGTTTTTATTCTTTGCAATATCAAGTAACTTTTCAACTCTTGAATTAACATCAGAGTAGTGAAGTAAAAACGACATATATATATCATTAGAACCGGTGCCGGGATTGGAAAGCAAATATGTACTTTGTTCCAGTGCCGCAACCGTAGCCGGATCTGAAAAATCCTTTGTGTCATAAGAAACAAAAATATCAAGTTTTTCTTTTGAAAGTCCGCTTAATTGTGTAAGATCTATCTCTGTAACAGGCTTCTTCGTAGGTAACGAGGGAGCAGTAGCAGTTGGTCCTGTGTTATCCGGTTTTGACGTCTGTCCTGCAGGCGTCTTACTGATTGATATTGAAGAGTCCGGATCTGATATTTCATTTTTACTGTCGCTGCAAGCCCCTATCCATATAAATAAGCTTACCGCAACAAACAATATAACCAAAGTAATTAATTGACTTTTTTTCATTTGTTTACGCACCTCGCTATGAGTGTTAAATATTCCTTTTAATCTTACCAAAACATCTTTAGAAATTCAAGATTAATTCTGTCATTATTCTGCTGAAATTCTTTTCTGATTTATCTGCTATTTCACGAACCTCGTTGTGAGAAAGCTTTTGCTTTAATATCCCGGCTGCCATATTCGTAATACAGCTTACGCCACATATTTCCAACCCGGCATGATGGGCGGCAATAGCTTCTATCACCGTGCTCATGCCCACAGCGTCTGCACCTAAATTTCTCATCATACGTATCTCGGCAGGCGTTTCATATTGCGGCCCCGGTGTTTGGAGGTACACTCCCATTTTGGGCTCTGCACCTATTTGAGAGACTGCTTTATCGTAAACCTCTTTCATCCTGACGGAATACACCTCTGTCATATCCGGAAATCTGGTGCCAAGTCGGTCAATATTTTCACCACGAAGCGAAGAAGAAACAAAACTCGAAATATGGTCTGTAATAAACATGAAATCCCCCGGCTTAAAGCTCAAATTAACGCCGCCTGCCGCATTTGTCAATATTAGTTTATTCACACCCATAAGTTTTGCTGCACGTATAGGGCGCACAACTTCCTGTTCGGAATACCCCTCGTACAAATGAATTCTTCCCTGCATAAACAAAACAGGAATCTCTCCAACATATCCCAAAACAAATTTACCGGCGTGGCCGTGAACAGTCGAAACAGGCATTCCCGGTATTTCAGAATATGCAATTTCTTCTACAATCCGAACACTTTCACTTTTAACGTAATTACCAAGCCCAGAGCCTAAAATCGCCAATACGGACGGTACAAAGTCACCTGCTTTATCTTTTAAATAATCAGCCATTTCTTTTATAAGGGAATATTCCTGTATTGCATTATTCATTATAATCTCAACTCCTGTTTAATCAACTGCCTGCAATGCTGATTCTCTTTAATTTTATTGCATAAGGGCCTTCATAACTGTCGTCCTTATATCGCTCTTTTGAAAACGTCATTTCTTTTTGAGCCTCAAAAATACTGCCGTTTATCGAGCCTCCCGTAAACTTTTTCACTTGCATTTTACCGTCTTTTTCTTCAAATAAATAAGCAAGACGTATTTCGCCGCCAAATTGTCCCGTAAAAGAATCCATTTGAAAATCAGAAAAAACAGCTATATACAGCGCACCTTTTTTCATATCCTCAAAATTCTCACTACCGCAGCCACATTCAAATGCTCCGTAATCACCTGTTGCCTCCAAGCCGAGATAATGTGCAAAGCGCGCTCCGCAGTGTATTGTTTTTAATATACCTTCTTGTGAAAGAACACGATCTTGCATTGCGATTCCCTCTGCACTGTAAGGCTGCGTAGCTTTTAACGTAATGTTAAGTCGTTCGCCTTTAATTTCATTCTCATCTCCTTGCAAGAAACTGCCTTTTTGGTAAGACGAATATCCTGCATAAATCATGCTGCCTTGTGTTCTTTCTGTATAATAATCGAGTATTGTAGCCAAATTCGCACCTGTGAGTATAATGTCATATTTGCCGGCAGGAGCAGGTCCTTTAGCCTCCAATCTGTCATGAACAGTAATAAGCGCCTCTTCCACTTTAGCTGTGAGCTGTTCGTATTCAGGCTCGTTATATGAAAACTGCGTATGAATTTCTACGTCCTTGTCATCTGCTACTGCTTGTGTTACAAATTCACCGTTAAAATTATACTTGCTGTACTCTACGTCTATCCCCTCAGAATTTACTACTCTTGATATTTTACCGACTGCAAATATTTCAGCAGAGTTAATAAAGCTCTTGTCATCTGATTTTTCTGCCGAAAATAATGCTTCTGCAAGTTTAAAAGCCTCTTCTTTAAGATTGTATTCCTTTTTTTGAAGCATTAATGTTTTGCTCGGCTTTGGCAATTCATAAAACTTATTTTTAACAAAAGAAGCAGCATAGTACGCATTGTTTACAGCTCTGCTAATTTCTTCCTCTGTCATATCGGGAAAAACAAGAGCTGTTGAGTGACCTCTCATTTT
The DNA here is from genome assembly GCA_017522515.1 of Clostridia bacterium. The sequence continues at coordinate 33,739 of JAFWZH010000063.1, read as the reverse complement.
CACATCACTTTGCATAAAATCTCTGTATACCGTTACGGAATACTCAGTAATCTCTGTGCTTCGCAACATATCAGTTTCTTTTTTAATAAAAAACATCTCTACCGACTTGCTGTTTACGCAGTTTATTCTGTAATGTTCTATTTTATTTTTTAATAATATTTCTTTTATTTTATCTATCATATCTTCCGGTCTCCTTTTGCCTGCATCTCAGCCCAATCTAATTCGCGCCTTAATATATGGCCCGCCATCAGAAACCTTAACCCACTCTTTGTAGCCTTTACCGCAATATCCCCCGCCGCTCAAAACGACCTCATCCGATATCATTGTAATTGATTTAAGCAAATCCGGCACATAGCCCGTCAAAACAATGGGAGAAAAAATCTTACCTGTCAGCTTGCCGTCTTTTATTTCTTTGGCAACATTAACCATACATTGAATACCCCAATTTTTAGGATCCTCCATGCCGCTGCTGGCATTTTCCAGCAAAAAGCCGTATTTTATCGAAGCAATCATATCCTCCGGTTTATCTTTACCGGCTTCAAAGAAAGTATTTGTCATTCTTGTATACGCTTTTCTCTTATAGCTTTCGCGTCTTCCGTTGCCGGTGGGCTCTGTTTTTGTTTGGTATGCACTTCGCAAGTCGCTTATACCTCTTTTTAAAACACCCTTTTCTATAATAATCGTATCTTGACCGTCTACACCTTCATCATCGAAATAAAATGTTGCGGTTTGCTTTGCAGCAGTTGCTCCATCGTGCATTGTAACAAGCGGCGACGCAACGAATTCATCTATATACTCTTCTGCAAGCGCCCTGTTTTTCACAAACATATCCATTTCAACACCATGGCCGAAAGCCTCGTGTACAATCAATCCTGTAACATCGGGAGCACATATACACTCATATTCTCCCGGCTCGATTTGACAACTATCTAACAAAGCCACAACACTCTTTGCTATACTTTCGCAATCGTTTTCCATTTCTTTTAAAACTTCTGCGCCGCCCAGATTTGAATATCCCTTATAATAGTCTTTTATTTCGTCCCCTCTTGACGCCATAACGCTTATACCGCCCGTCATCCAAAGTAAACTTTGCTCTTTTTGTACCAACTTATCAGGTGTCTTTTTAACAAAAAACTTTGCAGTATTGGCATAGCTGCAAAAAACGCTGCAATCCATCAATTTATCGTCACAAGCCAGAGTTTTGCTTCTTACCTTTTCTATCCAAGCAAGTATAGACTCATCACCCATTTCCTCCGGGTGAATTTCATACTCGGTGTAATGGGCTGCGTCTTTTTCCTCGGCTACGGAATGCTTTTCGCACGCCGTAGATTTGCCGCGTTTTTTAATTAATTCTTTAAGAGAACTGCTGATTTTGCTGTAATCCTCAGGATTTATACTGTTGCATGAATGTTCTGCCCATTTTTCACCATCGGTTACTCTTATAACAAAACCTCTTGTACAAAGGAGAGAATCATCAGACACATTCATACCGGCCCTTGAAATGCTGTATCTTTTACCTGTTGCATTTACTGCTAATACCGAGGCTTCATTGAAGCTGTCATTTACTAAATATTCTGCCAAATGAATAATATCTTGTTTTTTCTCTGTTAAATATTTATCAGAAGTCAATAATTTCTTCGTTGCCATATTGCGCCTCTTTCTTTCAGCTTATTTTTGAAAACAGCTTTGGACTGAATTTTTTAATTACTCTTATTGTTTTAGCAATTGTAAGACAAGAAAAAGTTCTTTTATTTTTCAAGCTCTTTGCCATAATGCCGGAAAGACCGCCCCAAGTCATGTACGGCGACAATTTTCCGTAAAGGTCACTTTTATAAATTTTCAATAAAAAGTCTTTTCTTTGCTTGCTTTTCATTTCTGCTCTTGAATCGTTATTGCGTTCCAATGCAGAAAATACATATCTCACATATCTTTGTGCAATGACTGTGAGTATGTCGTCTGTGAGCATATCCCAACTTTCGAATTGCTCATACAGCCTTTTTATTTTTAACATTATGTCGTCATAATATGTGGGGATAAATCTGCTTGTTATACTGCTGTTGACTCTTTTTATATAATGATATGGTGCAAAATCAAGTATTTCGCATTTTTGTACATGGTAGAAAATATCAATATTAAATATTATATCTTCATTAAATTTTATTTTCGTAAAGTGTATGTTTTTATTTTTAATCAGATCTAATCTGTACAGCTTGTTTGTTGCATAACCATATATATTTGTTTTTTCCATTTCTATGACATATTCTCTGACTTCGTTTGTATTTTTAAGAGATTTTCTTTCAGGACAAACGAGTACGGTATTTCTTAAATTGCCGTTAATATCATAATGCTCCTCCAACAAACCGAACATAACAACATCTGCAGAACTTTCTATTGTTGTCGATGCAATTTTCTCCAACATATTACTGTCAAATCTATCATCGCTATCAAGAAAAAGGATATATTTACCTGTCGACAACCTTATGCCATTGTTCCTTGCGTTACCTAAGCCACCGTTTTGAGGTAAATGAATAACCTTAATTCTATTGTCCCTTTGAGCAAGTTGGTCACAAATCTCGCCGCTGCAATCAGGTGAACAATCGTCTACCAATATAAGCTCAAAATCCGCAAATGTTTGATTAAGCACATCTTCAACTGCCGCCGTCAAGACCTTTTCTACTCTGTATACCGGCATTACTATGCTCAAGAACGGATTATTTATATTTTGTGTTTCTGTTGACATTTCGCAAGCCTCCAAGCCATTTATAACCCATATATTAGCACAAATGCGTACTGTCTTCAACAAAATCACTGTTTCTCATTTTTATCATCTTTATTGCATATATTTAAGTAAAAGGAGTTGATAGAATGATTTGGTACAAATTATTGAGTTTTTGCAAAAGAGTGCAGAAAAGAGAGCCGGAGAATTCCGAAGAAGTGCAATTTTTGCTTGTAGAGATAGACGAAGTAAAAAAATCAATCGATGCCGCAAGAAGCAACTTTAACAACGTTACCGATCCTGACAGCATCGATTATTATACATACATTTTAAAGGCATACCAAGTAAGACACGATATGCTGATAAGGCAATTAAAAGCCATTATGGTATAGCAGACATCACTTGACAAATGCTGATTACCGAATCAAGTCCCGCGTATTTCGTTTCGCAAACGTGTCCGCCTCCGGGAGCGTGGATTATGTAATGGGCATCATCGATTTTGCCCAAATAAATCATTGCGTGGCCGGATATGTATATTACTGTGGGCACATCTTTGCCTGCAAGTATAGACTCCTTTTCGGAAAGCGTTTTACCTGCCACATTTACTGCATTTCCCACAACTTTATTTTGCTGGCTTGTGTTGCGGGGAAATACGAAACCGAACGTTTTAAATACACTTAAAACATAGCTTGAGCAGTCCACATTGCCATGCATTCCGCCCCAACCATAAGGCATGCCTAAATATTTAAATGCCTGTATGCAGAAGTTGCGCAAAGTATAATCCGCATATCCTACGTGGGCTGATTTTGACGGAATATCAAACTCTAAACAAGTGAGTTCTCTGTTTGTGTTTGCGTTGGGCAAAACCACTCTGTATACATCGCCACCCGGCTGTTTTTGTGCGTCTGCCAACGGAATAGCTGTACCCATATCTAATTTTATGCCATTTATATCCAGTTGAGGGTCGGTAATAACCACAAAGTGTAAATCAGCTGTTGCATTTTCAGAGAGATTTAAAAGTTTTGCAAATGTAATCCAATCTTTTAGGGTATCTTCGGTTACTATAGCCAAATTTGCTGCGTCCACCCAACCTGTATAATAATAAGATTGTATAAAATAAAATTTCCCATTAAGGCTTTCATGCAAAATAAGTACAGCACTTGCAGCAGGGAGCTCCGATTCTTGCATTCTGTCGTGATCTTGTTTGCCTGAATTATTATAAAATTCTGTTGCGGTAGGCAAAGCTCTGATATCGGTACGCTGTACCGTAACAGCACGTTTAAGCTCAACAATTCCGGACAGAGCGCCTATATTTCGGTTGTTTTTGATTTCGTTGAAAACTGCTTGAGATATAGCTTTGCCGGTTTCGTCATATTTTGGCAAGCTCGGCCCACTTGAAGCTTCTATTAATGATGCTATTTCAGCGGCAGTCATACTCATATCACAATTCTCAATATCAACAAGCGACGAACATTGATTACGTATTTGTTTATTCATTGCTTGTATTTCAGCCTGCGACATTAAAACAGCAGAAGAATTTTGTGCCTTGTCTATCCATTTTTGAGCGTCTATCTGCACATCATTAAATGCTTTGCTATCGGGAAGTATTGCATTTATATTTGGTGCTTCTGTCGGATTCAATGTGGGACTTGGCGTAGAATTTTGTGTTATTACAGCTGTGTTATCAGGCAAATTGCCGCCTGCACATGCTGCAAAAGACAATGTGCAAACGGCAATAATAATTACTGAAAATATTTTAGTGATTCTGTTCATTTTATATCGATTCTGGGGAAAAGAACGTCACCCTTTGAGACCTCAGTACCGTCAGGATATAATCCCCACTCACCGGCATTTTCCCATTTGAGAATATCAGCATTGTTAGCAAGACCGAGTTGCGCTTGAATTTTCTTGGGTGTTTCGGGCATAAAAGGTTCTATAAGAATAGATGCAATTCTCAAGCCTTCAAGAAGTGTATACATTACTCCTGCCAGACGCTTTTTATCCTCAGGGGCTTCGCTCTTGGCAAGTACCCACGGAGCAGTCTCGTCAATATATTTGTTCATTCGTGATATACCCTTCCAGATTTCTGTTAATGCAGAGGGGAATTGGAGCGCATCCATAAGCTCGTCAATTTTTTTTGTATTGCCTGCTGTCAATGCTTTTATATCTTCTACAGGGCCAAATTCTGCTCTGTCTTCTTTTGCAGGCATTTTACCGCCGAAATACTTAATTTGCATTGAAACTGTTCTTGATACGAGATTACCAAGGTCGTTTGCAAGGTCTGCATTTATACGGTTAATGAGTGCCTCGTGTGTGAATTGTCCGTCTGAGCCGAAAGGCACTTCTCTTAAAAGGAAGTATCTTATTGCGTCTGCACCGTACATATCAACGAGCTGAACGGGGTCAACCACATTTCCGACGGATTTTGACATTTTACCGCCGTCAATTAAAAGCCAGCCATGTCCGTAAACTTGCTCAGGCAAGGGCAAATCAAGTGCCATAAGAATTGCAGGCCATATAATTGTATGGAATCTTACAATTTCTTTGCCAACCAAGTGAACTTGTGCAGGCCAGTATTTCTTATAATCTTCTTCGTTTTCACTACCGTAACCCATTGCTGTAATGTAGTTTGAAAGGGCATCAACCCATACATAAACAACGTGTTTATCATCAAATGTTACGGGAATTCCCCAATCAAAAGTCGTTCTTGAAACACATAAGTCTTCAAGTCCGGGACGGAGGAAGTTATTGAGCATCTCGTTCTTACGAGAAACGGGCTGTATAAAATCAGGATGACTTTCTATATATTCTATAAGTCTGTCTTGATACTTTGAAAGTCTGAAGAAGTAGCTTTCTTCTTTTGCATTTTCTACAGGTCTGCCGCAATCGGGGCACTTACCGTCCTTAAGCTGTGTTTCTGTCCAGAAAGACTCACAAGGCGTACAGTACCAACCCTCATAACTGCTCTTATATATATCTCCTTGATCATAAAGTTGCTTAAAAATCTTCTGCACTGCCGCAACATGGTAATCGTCTGTTGTGCGGATAAAGCGGTCATTTGTGATATTCATGAGCTTCCAAAGGTCTTTGATGCCTGCAACTATCTCGTCAACATATTGCTGAGGCGTAACGCCTTTTGCTTCTGCTTTTCTTTGTATCTTAAGTCCATGCTCGTCTGTTCCTGTTAAAAACATAACATCATAGCCCTTTAGTCTTCTATATCTTGCCTCTGCATCTGCCGCTACAGTTGTATATGAATGTCCGATATGCAAATTATCACTGGGATAATAAATAGGTGTTGTTATATAATACGTAGGTTTTGACATAAAAATCCTCCTTTATATTTCTGTTTATTATAGCACGGTTTATTTTGATTTACAAACTTTTACCTTTTGGGCAAATACGCCTCCAACCTATGTATCGGTTGTCCAAGCTCCATAAATCTGTTTTCATATTCTGTTATAACGTTTGCTGCTAAAATTTCCGCCGGTGTTTCGTCGCTGTGAAGATTATACGTAACATTCTCAAGGCGCCAACCATTTTCCGTAAAACTCTCAACGGAATAATCAAACAAACCTCTGTTGTCGGTTTTTTGAACGATGCAACCGTCAGGCGCAAGAATTTTCTCATATCTTTTAAGGTAATTTTCATGAGTAAGACGATATTTTGCATGCTTATTTCTCGGCCACGGGTCGCTGAAATTCAAATAAATCTTGTCAACCTCACCCTCTTCGAAATATTCGCACAGAAAATCAGCGTTATTGTTTATGAAAATAATATTCTTGTAACCGAGCGTTTCTGTTTTCTCCATGGCAGTTACGATTACGTTTTTCACACACTCCATTGCTACGAACGATACATCGGGATTTTTCTGCGCCATTCCTGTAACGAAAGCACCTTTTCCGCAGCCAATTTCCAAATGAAGCGGCATCACTTTATCGTCTTCGGAAACAAACACGCTCCTCCACTTTCCTTTTAAAGCTGCCGGGTCAGCTATGACAAGATTGCTGCATTTTTCAAATCGTTCTTCTAAATGTTTTTTATTTCTCGGGCGCATTTTTATTCGCTCCTTGCAAAAATTTTCGTTAGTATTGTATCACGAAAAGGGAAAATCACAAACAGAAAATTAATCGGCTGGTTTTCTGCCTTTTTTTATTTCTACAAAGAGCCCTATTTACTTTCGCACTATCTGCACTGTGCACACAAAAAATGCAACGAACTTTGCAAACACACTATCTTCTACCACAAAAATGAAACCAAGCGTCTTGCTCCGTAGCCGATTCCGAAGAACATCAATTCCAAAACAATGTCAGTAATGTCAGCAACTTTCCATACATTTCCACCAAACAGAACAAAGGAACTATGTACAAAGAATGGCAACAAAGTCACTACCAAAAGGCTTCCCAATACAGCATATTTCTTTTTCTTACAGAAAAATACATCGAAAACGGATAAGCCTATCAACATTGCACCCAATATCAATCCACTTTTTTCTCTTATCATAGAAAGGAAGCTATAAATTGCTTCGTTAAGCCCAAATCTGTCAAAAACATTTATAATATCTGCAAAAGGCACAATTTTTATACCATCGCTCCATACGGAACACGAAGTCAGTGCATTGTTTTTCCACCAGTCAAATGTTATCGGCAAATCAAAAAAATGCGCCGTAAACCATGAATAGAAACCTATTGAAAATATAACTACCATGAATACGTTTTTTCGTTCTCTTGTTTTACGGAAAACAAAAAAAGCTAAAATTGCACATGCTATCGCACAATATGCAATGGATGCAACACCGTGACCAAGTGACATAAAATACCCTCCCAAAAAATTTATTCTTTAATTTTACCATCTTCTAAAACAATAACTCTGTCAAATTGATTGTAGACATACGGATCATGCGTAGAAACAATCAATGTCATATTTTCTTTTTTGTTTAATTCCTTAAATATCTCCATAACCTCTGACGAGGTGGCTCTGTCAAGCGCACCTGTAGGCTCATCAGCAAGAAGCAATTTAGGATTGTTGATAATTGCTCTACATATCGCAACTCTTTGTTGCTGTCCTCCGGAAAGTTTTTCAGCAAGATTTTTACTTTTATCTGCTATTCCGACTTTCTCCATAGCATTTTTGACTTTCTCATCAATCTCACTTGACGGGAAGTTTTGCTTAGAAAGTATAAGCGGTAATGCTATATTTTCCGAAGCAGTCTTACCATAAATCAATCCAAAATTTTGCAAAACAAAGCCAATGTCTTTGTTTCGTAAATGGGAAAGCGCCTTGTCCGAAAGAGTTGTCACATCTTTTTTGTCAAAAGTGTATTTGCCTGAGTCAAAAGAATCAATACAACCCAAAACATTAAGCAATGTAGATTTTCCCGAGCCGGACACTCCTACAACCGCAACCATTTCTCCAAGTTCAATATTTAAAGAAATATCTTTTAAGGCGTGCACCTTGTTTTCTATACCTTTTGTATAAGTTTTATTTATATTATTTAATTCGATTAAGCTCATTAATTGTCACTCCCTTTGATTATTTGAACGATACTTTTCTTTGATATTCTATATACAAACAAAGCAGAAATTGCCATTTGAACAAGCAATGCCGATATTGCTATATACAAGAAAATATCTAACACAAAAAATTGCGTTGTAAATTGTACAGAATATAAAAACATCAGAATCAAACGCCCTATAATTACAGAAACCAACAACACAAAGAAGCCTTGAAAAAACTGAATTACAAAAGCTTTCTTTTTTGATATACCGCACAAAAACATTGTCGCAAAAAGTCTTTCTTGGTAGTCTGTATTAAGCAAACGTTCACCAATATAACCTGCAAAGAAAACTACGAGAATTGATATTATTAAAATATAATTCCACACATTATCGCTTGTTGCATTATAGGAAGTTTCTTTGTACATTTCGTTAAAATAAATAATACCCAGTTCTTCAAGTTTATTTGTATCTATATTTTTCATTTTATAATACTCAATAAAAGACTCATCAAGTGCTTCTATTTTGCTGTTTATATCAATACATATAAAATCTCCCAACAAATCCGTATGCGGTTCTAAAATGCCACTAATATAAACATTGTACATATTATCTTCGCATAACAGGTTGTATGTTTTGCCAACATCAAATTCATTTTTATATTGATATGCAACAACCGCAACAAAGTCACAGTTTTTATAATTTGCAAACCACTCCCCTTTGAATAAAGGAAGCTGTATGTTTTTAACAAGAGATTCTTCGTATATTGTACTTTTGAAAGCTGTTGCAGATAATGTGTTTTTTTCAAAAGAAGTATAATTTTTGACCGTACCGATTGATTCTCCGTTTTGCTTACAATACGATATTTGTACTTCGTCCACCGAACTACAAATAACAATATTGTTATCGACCATATATTTATATTGTATCGAGACATTTTTATCTATAGTAACGAATGAATATATCAAATTACTTAAAACAAGTGCAATTACAAATTCAGCTAAAATAATAAAATTTCTGACACTGAATGGACTACCGTACACAACTAATAATTTTATAGTATTGCATGCTTTTATAACATATTTTTTCATACTTGCAAAACCCTCCTCTTATTACAAAATTTAATTATATGAGGAAGATTCATTACAATCGTGTATAACTCTACTGCCAAAAAAGAAATAAGATAAACATCCCAATTCAGCAGGAGCATAGTGCTGTCAAGACTATGTAAAATAGGATACAGTACGAAAATATACATAACTACTGCCAATAAATAAGCAATAGCTGTTATGCATATAGGTATCAACATTGTACCGAAACATACTAATTTAGCTGTGGCTCCGCAAATTCTGTACAAAATAAACCTATATGCGTTTTTCTTTATAAGAAACGTATAAAAATTCAAAAGGTTAAATATTACCAACAAAAACAGAAATAATACAACAACCAACATAAACGCATGTGATTCTGCCTGTACCTTATATGTTTGGTATGTCCAATAAACATTTATTGGTAACTTTTTGTTTAAACTATTCAATTCAGATTCAGAAAGTTCTCTTTCAAAATAGCAATCATAAAATATTATTTCTTCATTTTCATCAACTTGTATTTTTTCCTTTAACTTTGGTAAATTTAGATTTTCCTCTTTTAAAATCGTTTCTATTGAATCTCCGCCCTTTGTTATAGGAATGTTATAACAGCATTTATATTTTTCAATTGATTTTATATAAACTATACTATCTTTATATTTTGACATAACGCCGAACACACACATCATTGATATGCAAGAAAAAAGCACAAAAATGGTGCAAACTTTTATGTTATTTTTTAAAATGTACTTTAAGTCAAATAATAAAATTTTTATGGTACGCATAATATTCTCCAATGCATAAGTAACGGGGATATCCCCGTTACTTATATTAATAGTTACAAACCATGTTTATATAATATGTAAGAAAATCTCTTCCGCTATCAAAAGTGTCTGTGTTGACATACATCTTAAGATACAATGCATTATACCACTTATTTCCACCATGCGGAGTGTCAAAATAAACTCTATTCCACGTAGATTTTGGATTTTCATATGCAATATTCTTATAAACAGTGCTTGAAGAGTAATTGCTTATTGGTTCATCACAAACAACTACTTTTTGCTTATAATAATTGAATCCACCAAAATTTTCCACTACACCTTCAAGGGTCATCTTCATTGACTTGGAATATCCATAATTACCAGGAATTTTCACCTTAAACATAGGTTTCGATGGCTGTGACACTCTATAATCTAATTTAACGTCATCACGACCCGCACTTTCTTTACCTCTGCTAACTAATGTCATACCTGTGCCACGAAAACTAAGTTCTCTTTGGGCAGTAGATGAATAGGCAAAAGAAATCAACTGACAAGAAGATATTGTTATTACTACCAACAAAAAAACACAAAGTAATTTTTTCAAAATTATCACCTCATAAATATTTATTATCAAAAAACCTCATTGCCGCGCGCTCAATAAAATTTTATGACTCTAATTAAGAACTACAGTATCATAAAACAAACCAAATCCTCATAAACATTATATGTCGTGAAATGGTATTTTTATGGCGATTTTGGTAATTCATATAAAAACAAACATCTTAATATCTGCAAATAATCATAAACTTTATTCGAGGTATAAACCACTATATAGCTCGAAAAATCAAATATTTTCATGTAAAAAAACACTTGACTCAAACCGGCCTATCAGAGAGGCTTAATGTCACTGTCAATATATAAGCTCTGTGCAGACCAGTTTAGTTAAAGTGTCTTTATCACGCTTGTACAAAATTGCCGATGCTCTAACAATTGATACTATTCATCTGTTTAAAGATATAAATTCTTAGAGTTTTTCTTATATTAACTGTAAAATTATTAAAACCATAAGAATCAGAGCCCCAGAAAAAGTGTACTTCTCAGAAATATCAAAGAGATATGTCAACCTTACTTTTCAACAAAAAAGATTGTATAAATAATTAAAAATATAACTAAACAAAATATATCACCTCCAGGTGGTATATTAAATTTTCATTCAGTTCTATTTACAAAAAAGTTCGTAACATGTATAATATTTTGCGAAAAAGGAGAAATAACGAAATGTACATTGCTATCTGCGACGACGATATAAACTTTTGCGAGATATTAAAGAACGAAATATATACATATTCAAACAATCATAATTGGGAATCTGTTGTAGATGTTTATTATTCCGGAGAAGAAATATGTAATACTAACAAAAAATACAATATTATAATTTTAGACTTCCAAATGCATCTTTTAAATGGTTTAGACACAGCGAAAGCACTTAGAAAAGGCCCCAATGCTTTTTCTTGTATAATTTTTTTGACGAGCTTTTCAGATATAGCTATATCTGCCTACGAAGTAGATACATATAGATTCGTTTTAAAAAATACACTTTTCAAAGGATTATTTAAAGCTTTAGATGACTACAGAATATCCATTAAGGAAGATCATAAAATAAGAGTCAAATCCGAGGGAGATTTTTTAACAATTCATACGGATGATATAGTCTTTTTTGAATCACAAGATAAAATTGTTTTATTGCATTTATCAAATGGTACAATTATAAGTACACGCAACAAATTATCTGCAATACTCAAGTCCGTTCCCTCTACCGAATTTGTACAAATTTGCAAATCCTTTGTTGTAAACTTTATGTATATAGAAAGAGAATCTGAAAACACATTGATACTCAAAAACAGTACCGATAAATTATTTATAAGCAGAAACTATACAAAGCAGTTTAAACAAAAATATATTAATTATTTGAGGGATAAAATGTAATGAATTACATAATCGAATTAATACAAGTATCTTTCACAGTGTTTTTTAGCGTTATTTTTATAATAAATAAGCGATATAAACCTTTTACTTTTTTATATCCTCTAGTAACCTTTTTGGGATGTGCAGTAGCTATTGTACATTCCTATAGTGCTTATATAATGTTTCCCCTGTATTTTATTTTGTATTTATTTATTCCATTATTTTTATCCAAGGCCAAAAAAACAATTATATTATACATTTCACTTTTTAGTGTTTGTTTTGTTTCCTTTGTCAACAGTTTGGTCAATCTTTTATTGTATTATTTTTCATGTCCAAATATTGAAATTGCAACAGTTATTATATCAAGTCTATTTTTTTTAATTCTATTAGTTGTTCTTTTAAAAAACAGCAAGCTACTCTTATTAATCAAAAAATTATTCACCATATCAACATCTATTAACCTTATTATAATTTTATTTTTAGGATTATTTTTCGTTTTATTATTAATTGAAAATCTTGCATTAGTGCTTCCACAAAAAAAAATTATCTTTGCACTATCTTTTATAACAATTTTACTACTTTTTGGGTGCATTATTGTGATAGCTTTTCTTGTAAACAACAACATAAAAAAACTATACTATAAAAGAACAAATCAAATATTAAATAATAACATAGAACAGCAAGTCAAACATTATGAAAACACTCTTCGCGCGTATGACAATTTACGTACCTTCAAACACGACTTTAATAATTTAAAAATCGGACTAAATAGTTTGTTAAAAGAAAACAAAACAGAAGAAGCAATTCAATATCTAAATGCTTCTAATGCCATAACAGAATATGAACAAATTATCAAAACCGGCAATTCAACAATAGATGCCATAATATCAAATAAGCATTTAGAATTACAGCATAATGATATACACATTTCTTTTAGCGGGATAGTGCCATACGATGCATTGGAAATATCTGATCTTTGTATTGCCTTTGGCAACGCCTTAGATAACGCAATAGAAGCATGTATCAATATAAAAACAGACTGCAAAAAAACAATTTCTATTTGTGTAAAACAGAAAAACAACCTATTGATAATAAAAATCATAAATCCCGTTTCTAAAAAAATTGAAATCAACAATAATATGGCATTAACCTCAAAAGGAGACACATCATCACACGGTATTGGTCTGTACTCAATAAACAGTATGGTAAAAAAATACAACGGTTTTTATAAAATCAGCTGTTCCGACGAATACTTTACAATGGAAATGGGCTTTTTCATAAAAAATGCACAAATATAACACATCCATAATATTTTATCCACAAAAATTTCTTTAAAAATACATCAAAAAGTGGTAGGATTAATATCCGATATGGTTTTAACACCATATTGTATTTACAATTGGGAGGATTCATTAAAAATGGCACAAGCATCAAATGCTTTTTGCACAATATATAAAAATTCCGAATTTACACACGAAGTAAAATATATAACCGTTGCGGTGCGATTTAACAACAAGTGGCTTTTCCTAAAGTCAAATAACCCCACACAATTCCGTATAATCAGCGGTGCTGTTAAAAAAGGTGAGAATCACGAAGCAGCAGTAAGGAGAGAACTTTACAGCAAGGCAGGTATTGTTGCCGCACAAGTATATGAGGTAGCAATTTATTCAATATCAACAGGTCTCGACAAATTCAGAAAAACAAGCCGCAACATCACATACGGTAAATTGTTCTATGCAGATTGTGTATGCCTTGGAAAAAATCCACACATCAAGCAAGCCGATATAGCACTTTTAGATACTGAGCCGGCAGATTTGCAATATCTGCTTCCAAATATCAGCGTGCCTCTTATGCGCAAAATTAAATGTTGGCTTGCGTCAGGAGAAGAAGAAAATCAACTGCCCTATGCGTTTGAGAAACTTTGCGGTGCTGTTACATATTGCAATGACAACGGTATAATAAAATACATATTAATAAAAAACCTATCCGGGCATATTGGTTTCCCTAAAGGACATGCAGAAAACAACGAATCAGAAGATGATACAGCAAGGCGAGAAGTATTTGAAGAAACGGGGTTAAAGCCTCAATTCGACGAACAATTCCGTCATTCTTTCGGATACACTGCTCCCGGCCCAATACTTTCCAACAACAGAAAAATTCTTCTTCACAAAACCGCGGTTTATTTTGTTGCAAAATTCCCGGCAGAAGACATACCTAATATTAAAATACAAGAGGAGGAAGTCTTAAATTGGTGGCTCATTCCGTATGACGAAGCTGCCGAGCTTTTAAATAAATGCACAGACCGTCGTTTGCTCGCTTTAGCAAACAGCCACATCAAACAAACAGAAAAAAATCTATCAAGCACTTAATTTGCGGACAACTACATTCTCAATGGTTCTTGCAGTATTTATCGGAAAGCTGTTATCATCAAGTGTACTGCCGTAAAAATACGCTTCAAAAACTTTGCTTGCAATTGCAAGAGAATTCGAACCCATAGCACCATGCTCAATCACAACAGCAACGGCAATTTCAGGATCCTCCACAGGAGCGTAACAAATCAATACAGAGTGGGAGCTCTGGCCAAAAGCCTCCATGCCCGTTTCCGGTGTACCTGTTTTAGCGGCAATAAAACCTTGAGGGAAAGCAGTAAAAGCTTTTTGTGCTGCAACACTGCTCTTTACCATTTCAATCATACCTTCTTTAACAGCATCAAGAACATATTCTGACACATCCACTTTTGTGGCATTTTTGTTTTTATCTGAATTATCCAACACCACACTGCCACTTGCAGTTTTGATGCTACCTATAAGATACGGTGTATTTAGTATGCCGCCGTTTCCCAATGCTGCCGCATAACGCGCAAGTTGCAATGGTGTAAACAGTGTATAAAGCTGGCCTATAGAAGTCTGAGCAGTATCTGATTCTGTCCATTTGTGATAAATATCAGTCTCCTTGATTTTCATCGTTTCTCTGTTGCTTCTGTATCCTGCGTATTCATTAATTTCAATACCTGTTTTTTCACCCAGGCCAAAGCTTTTCGCCCAAAAGTCAATAGAATCCACACCTGTTTCTACTCCAATTTGTTGAAAATACACGTTGCAAGATTTAGCTATGGCCGTTTTTAAGGATATATTGCTGTGATATCCCATGCAAGCATGAGAATGGTTATTTATCAAAAGGTACCCGTTGCATTTTATCTGTCGTGATGTATTTGTTTTGCCGCTTTCTAAAGCCGCTATAGCCGTAATAGGCTTAAACGTAGAACCAACAGGGTACAAGCCTTGTGTCGCTCGGTTTAAGCTTGGTGAAGTTTTATCAGTGAAAAGGTCTGCTATGGCCTGCTGTGCCTCTTTATCAGAAGACGGTGCAAGGAAAATACTATTATCATAATTGGGATAGTTTGCCATTGCCAATGTTGCTCCCGTCTTTGCATTAAGAACAACAACAGAGCCGGCTTCGGCATCTCCGAAATTTTTTATATCGTCCTTTTGCGCTTTTATATTGGCAATACCTTCTTCAAGTATTTTTACACATTTTTGTTGAAATCCGTAATCAATTGTTAAATATACATCATTCCCCGGTATCGGTGCCGTGTATGAATATTCTCGAAGCACGCCGTCGGAATCCAAATACACCTCTTTAATACCGTCTACACCTCTTAAGTAACCCTCTGCCACCTGCTCTATACCGATTTTTCCTATTATAGAGTCGTTGGAATATCCTTGATCCTTCATTAAAGCGTATTCTTCTTCACTGATTGCCCTTACATATCCAAGAATATGGCTGGCTTCTTCCGCGTCAATGTACTCGCGAAAATATGTTTCTTCTGTGGAAATTCCGGGAAAATCAAGATATCTGGCTTCAATTTCTTGCACCGTTTCATCACAGCAATCACTCGCAATTACAGAAGGTTTAATATAGCTGAGTCCGTACATAAATGTTTCGTAACGTATTATCATAATCCTGTACGCTTCTTCGTCAGAATACTTTTCATCAAGTTTAAACCTTTCGTTTCTCAAATATGCAAAAATTTCCTCAGGAGTATTCAATCTGTCTCTGTCTGATTTTCTTATAGCTATTTTATTCACCCAGCTTTTGCGGTCAGCACCGGCATCCTCTCCTGACAGACTTGTTCCCCAATCAATGGGATATGATATATATTTTGAAAGAGTATTTGTATACGTATCTCCGTTTTTTATAAACAGATTTATAAGTTCAAGGTACATTTGATTTCTTTCTTCTTGCGGATTGTCAACATTTACCATCTGCACCTTGTATGATTGTCTTGTCGTTGCCAAAAGCAAACCGTTGCGGTCATAAATATTTCCTCTGGGCGCATCAATAGATATTTTTGTGGTATCATCAATAACATTCTGCGCTTTATCTCTGTAAGTGTCACCCTCTATAATTTGAAGTTGATATAATCTGCCTACTATTACCGCCATAACGATAAACAAAAATACACCAACATAAAAACATCTGTTTTTTAAAAGTTTTTTCACTTAATAACCGCCTTTTTTCCAATCCAAAAATTTCACCGTCGGCACGCATAATGCCGCAATACATAAGCAATTATAAAAAGCAACCGGCAAAAGCCTTTCTATAATATGCAAACCAAAACCATTTGCAAACAACACTTGTGCTTCCCCTGCGTATACTGCCATAAGCCGTATGATAAAGCTTTCTATCATTCCGTAAAGCAGCAGCGGTAAAGGCGCAACAGCAATGGGCCACCACAATTTTTCCGAATAATTTACCTGCTGTGTTACAAAAGCTACCGTCAATGCAATGTACATATACAAAAGGCCGTAAAGACCTATATATCTGCCATATACTATGTCTACAAAAAGGCCGGTGGACACACCGTAAATAACAGCTTCTAAATAATTCATCCTCACTGCTGTTATACACAAGAAAATCAGAGTGAGGTTAGGCTTTACTCCAAACAAACGTAAGTCATTAAAAAATGCTTCTTGCAGTAATGCCAGCAAAATAGTTGATAATATATAGAATATTATGTTCTTTCTGCCTTTCACGCTCGTTTCCTCACTTAATTATTGTTGCGGCATCAGAATATACACATGACTGACCGACGTAAAATCCACCGCCGGCTCCACGTATGCCGTCCTTGTTCCCGTTTCATTGTTTTCCTGTATTTTTGTGACAGTGCCTACAACGAGGCCTTTTGGGTAAACACCGCCGCTTTCCGCAGTCACAAGCGTATCTCCTTCAAAAAGCGTTGTCTGCTCTGCAATCCTGTCTAATTTAAGCATGTGATTGTAATTCTCATTAGACATCCCTGTCAATCTCACAAGTGCATTGTTTCTGGAAATTCGCGCCATAAGTACATTCCTGTCATCTACAATACATCTCACTTTTGACGAAATAGGCCCTGCATTATATACAATACCGACAAGCCCTTTAGATGTAATGACAATGCATCCGTTCGAGATACCGTCAGATGTGCCGCAATCTACTGTGAACTCGTTAAACCAATCTGTAACGTCCTCTGCAATCACATTAGCCGCCACCATGTCGTAATTTTCGAAATAGCCTTTTAATTGAAGAAGTTGGCGAAGCTCTTCATTTTCTTCTTTGAGCTTTTCATTCTCGTTTTCTAAATTTTTCAATGTGTCATTTTCTTCTCGAAGATTACTTATCTCATCTTTGATTTCAGAGTAATCTCCTATAACATTAAAGGCATTGCGAATACTTGTACCAAGTGAAGTAAACCCTTTTTGCACATACTGAAAAGGAGTGCCTATCACCTTATACACAGAATGAAATCCACTGTTTGGATTACTTGAAACTGCGATAAACACAACCAATAATACAGTTATTGCCGCTAATATAAAAATAACTCGTTTTGTTTTACTCTGCACTGTACCAAGTCCTTAATTACTCTTTTAAACTTTACTCAAAACAAAAAGGATGTTGTCCTGTTTTGATAAAGTGTTTTTCTCAAGTTGCCCTCTTCTAAACACTTGCCTGTTCCCAAAGCAACACAGTCAAGAGGGTGTTCTGCTATACAAACAGGCATACCTGTTTCGATTTTTATTATCTTATCAAGCCCGCTTAAAAGCGCCCCTCCACCTGTAAGCATAATTCCCTTTTCCATAATATCTGCAGCAAGCTCAGGAGGAGTTTCTTCTAAAGCTTCTTTTATAGCATCAACAATAGCAGTTACCGGCTCACGTATTGCGTCAACAACCTCAGAAGATGATATTCTGACATTTTTGGGCAAACCTGTCAGTAAATCGCGTCCCTTAATCTCCATATATTCTTCTTGTGGCTTTGGATGTGCCGCACCAATGGTAAGCTTAATATCTTCTGCAGTTCGCTCTCCGATTACCATATTATGCTCGCGTTTTGTATACATGGAAATGTATTCGTCCAATTTATCGCCAGCCACTCTGAGAGATTTGGAATTAACAATACCTCCCATTGATATAACCGCAACCTCACTTGTGCCGCCGCCGATATCTACAACCATGCAGCCCGTTGCTTCTTCTATGGGAAGCCCCGCGCCGATTGCTGCAAGAAGCGGCTCCTCAAACAGAAGTGGTTTTCTTTTTGCTCCTGCACGTTCTGCGGCTTCTTCTACTGCCATATATTCTACTTCTGTCACGCCTGACGGAATGCATATTATAAGATTGGGCTTACCAAAACCGGCTGAAGCAGATGCTTTTCTTATAAAATATCTGAGCATTTGCTCTGTCATATCAAAATCAGCAATAACGCCGTCCTTAAGGGGACGAATTGCCACAACACTTCCGGGAGTTCTGCCTATCATGCGTTTTGCCGCATCTCCCACAGCAAGAACCTCGTTAGTATTTTTATTGATTGCCACAACAGAAGGTTCTCTTATTATAATGCCCTTGCCGGACATATGAACCAAAGTATTGGCTGTTCCCAAGTCTATTCCTATAGCTCGTGCCATAAATCATTCCTCGCTTAGTGATTTTTTTATTTTTTCTATATCGCCTTTGCAAAACATACTGTAGCATTCCCCATTTCCCACTATTATATGGTCTGCAACATCGATGCCCATAAGTATGCCTGCTTTAACAATTCTTTTTGTTGTCTCAAAATCTGCCCTTCCGGGCATACAATCTCCCGATGGGTGATTGTGTGCCAAAACAATAGCAGACGCCATATTTTTTATTGCATGGTAAAAAACTTCTCTGGGATGCACCAATGCTTGTTCAACAGTACCGGTTGAGATCTTCACCATCTTAATATATTGCCATTTCCTGTCAAATAGCATTATAGCAAAAACTTCTTGCCTTAATGCTTTTAATTCTACGGACAATATTATTTTTAACTGTTCTATGTCTGTAATTTTTACAGGCGTCTTTCTCTTGCCTATGGCAATTCTTTTTCCCAATTCTGCAGCAGCGAAAATCTCAATGGACTTTACTCTGCCTATTCCCTTTTGCTGTCTCAAATCGCTTATTTCTACACGTCCCAAGTCTGCAAGACTTCCGTATTTTATAAGCAAATCTTCTGCAACTGCCAGTGCGCTTTTGTCCCTTGTCCCGGATTTAATAAGCACTGAAAGGAGCTCAGCATCACTTAACGCCTCTGCTCCGCAGTTTTCTAATCTCTCGTAAGGTCTCATACCTTCGGGAATCGTTTTCATCGTCACCTTGCTCATGCATTTCCTCCGTATCTTAATGAAAATGCTGACAAAACTATGAATACCGCAACCTTTAGTATACCTATATTTATTCCAAAAAACAAGATTTAATTCAACATGTTTTTTTACTTTTAACAAGTTGTAATATTTTTATTCAAGGGAAGGTTATATAAGTATAAAACAAAACACAAAGGAGTTATGCGTTATGAAAAACAAAATAATCAAAAAAACATTACTTATCTTTTTAGGCATTGTATTAATTTCATTATTATGCGGATGCAGCAAAAGTTTAAACTCATCGGACGCTTTATTGAAAGAAGAAATCTCAAGTGGTTCCGCTACGGAAATCGGCAGCACCTCCAACATTATTGAAAATGTAAATGAGGAACGAAAAATTATCGAAACAGTTGAGCTTTCTGTGCAAACAAAAAAATTCGAAGAATTGATTGAAAACACAAAAGTTAAAATCAAAGAGTTAAACGGTTATATAGAGAGCAGTAACATTTCCGGCAGAGAAATCGATTCAAATAATAACAGATGGGCTGAAATAAAAATTAAAATCCCTGCAGATAATAACGATTCTTTCAAAAGTTTCATTTCCGGCAACAGTGTCGTTATAAGAGAATCTGTTACAACAGAAGATGTAACATTAAAATACGTTGATATAGAAAGCAGAATAAATGCATTGCAAGCAGAAAAGGCATCTCTTGAAAAATTACTTACAAGCGCCGGCAGCACCTCCGATATTATAACTATCCGTCAACAATTAACAGAGGTTATCTATAAAATAGAATCATACGAATCACAGCTAAGAACATACGATAATCTGGTAGATTACTGCACAATTACTTTGTATGTAAATGAAGTAGAGCATACTGCAATCATAGAAGAGCAAGGCACATGGGAAGAAATCGGCACAAATTTAGCCAGAAACTTTGAAACAGTCGGAGATGTCCTTGTCAATCTTTTTGTTTTCTTTGTGAGTACAATACCATATATGTTGCCCTTCGGAGTTATAGCTATTATAGTAATTGTAATAATAAAACTCAGTGCTAAATCTCGCAGAAAAAAGGCACAAAAGAAGGATTAGTCTTTTTCCATCCCGGCCAAATTATACATGTAGCCACAATATACCCAGAATATTACGCTAAAGGTGCTTACTTGGAAGAGTATTCTTGCTTCGACAAATTCTGTTATATAAAACATTATGCACAGCAGCAATGCACCTAAAAGCCAAAAGTTTATATTATTATAATTCTTTACGGTAACTTTAAGCACCTTAAAAAGCGTAATTACAGCAAAAGCTGCCATTATCAAAAATCCGACAGCACCGGTTGCAAGAAGAATACACAAATAAATATTATGCGTACCGCCTTGCTTAAAATGCTCTTTCCATAAATCGTCATCAAAATTCTCTATTGCCCTGTCTATAATATTTTCCTTACCAATGCCAAAAATAGGTGACTCAGCAAATTCTTCAAAGCAAGCTTTCCAGATGTCGGTACGTCCCGAGAAAAAGCCGCCTTTATTTTCTTCTATAGTTTCAATTCTATCCAATTCCGTTTTTTCTATTTCAGGTTCTTCTGTGTTTTCAGCGTTACCCGTAAATACTGATATCTTGTAAATCATATTGCTGGTTACGCCGGGAAGGTATGCTAACCCTTCTTTTAAAACAACTCCCGTTCCTGACACTAAAACAACTGTAACAACAGTTGACAAGGCAGATATACCTATAGTTTTTATATTCACTTTTTTTACTTTATTGATTACAAAGAAGAATATTAAAACTGCAAGTATCAAGAATAAAACGTAATGTGCGGCTCTTGAGCCGGTCAAAAGCAATACGCAATATTGCAATAAAATATTTATCCAATTTAAAACTCTCGTTTTTCTCTTTTTATCAGTGAAAATAAAAATTATTGACAAAACAATTGATATGCAATTAAGTGTCGAGCCTGTATTAGGGTTATAAACACCCCAGAGGCGATTTTCAAACATTCCGTAGTAGACAGGTATGCCCACATTATTAGGATAGCTACCGGAGAAAGAGAACATATACGTAATAAACGAAGCAACACCCAAAAAGAACGTACATATTATAATGACAGCAGAAACAATTTTAATTTCTTTAAGCAAGTCCTCTTTTGTTTTTTCTCCCGTAAACATAAAAAACAAGGTAAAAAACAATACTGTGTACATGAGATTTTTAATATCTCCCATAAAATTACCATTTATATTGATTAAAATTGTTACTGCGTACGAGGCGCAAAAAGCAATCAAAAGCCACCCTGTTTTGTCTCGTAAAGCAGAAAAAAACTTTCGGGTGATAATTTCATATCCAATAATCAGAAAACCGTATACCAACAATACCTTGACATATCCGCCAAGCACATTGTGTATATACGGTACAGAAGTAAGCATAACGGCTACCATCATCAAGCACTTAAATACTGTTCTGTTAAAAATATATTTATCCCCAATATTTTTCAAATCATTTGTTCTCATTTTTTATTCCCTCTTTTTAAAAAATAAAACAATTTTTTAAATCTTAATTTCGCAAAAAGCTTTATCTTTACCAAAAGCGAAAGCATACCGTATTTTTTACTTCGAAGGAGCTTTATAACCATTCGTCTGTATTTGCTGTCGATTACACATATCGCTCCGCAAATATCTGTAAAAAATTCATCATTGGAAATTTTCTCGTAATATTCCCACCTTATTGTTTTATTCATATTCCATTGTACAGAAAATGTATTCTCTATGCAAGAGCCAAGCTCATTCAAGAAAAACGCTTCTATTTTGGTACTTTTGTTATACTTAGATATAAAGCTTTCAGAGAACTGTTTTATGAGGTCATAATAATTTACGGGCAACTTTCTGAACATATCCGTCTGAGCATTAAGTCTGTAGTGATACAAAATATCTTCAATCACACAGCAAGATTCTGCACAATCAAAAAATTCAACATTAAAAACACCATCTTGTAATCTTCTCATATCAGGAAAACGCAAATTATTGCGTCGAATAACTTCGGCATCATAAATTTTATTCCAAAGATATCCTACGATTCCCTCAGGAAAGTTTTCTCTAAAAAACTTATTTACCTCTCCGTCTTTATAAACTCTTTGCTCGGAATAAATCTTATCACTTTCTCCGTTCTCAACATCTTCAACATAAGTCTCATATCCGCAAACAGCCACTTGGCAATTATTGTTAACAGCCGCAAGTAAAAGCTTCTCTACCATATCAGACTCAATTCTGTCATCAGAGTCAAGAAACATCATATATTCGCCCTCGGATACCGATATGCCGGAATTACGTGCCGGACCTGCACCCTCACTTTTTTCTTTATTTATTACTTTTACACGACTATCCCCGGCTGCAAGCTGCTTGCATATCTCAGCAGAATTATCTGTAGAACCGTCATTTACAAGAATAAGCTCAATATTCTTATGAGTTTGCCTTAAAACATCCCCCATAGAAGCATTGAGATATTTATCGCAATTAAATATAGGTACTATTACTGATACCTTTTTATCTTCATACATAATCAATTACCTTTTTAATTTCTGCAGTTTGTCATAATCTACTCCAAGAGAATGCAAAATCCTTGTGATTGCATATCTCTTATAAGTTCTTTTGTAATAAGCAATATTTATTTCCTTTAAAAAACTGCGAAAATCCTTAGCTTGTCTAAGTCCCTCTCTTCTGTTCTTATTATAGATCAAAGCTATGTTCATGTGTGTGTTTATCAAAAGGCATACCCTTTTATCAAGATACTCCTTCATTGCACCGTGTGCTTTGCTCTCGGTGGCATATCTTATTAGCTCTCTTGTAACTTGTGAGTGGTGCGAAAATCTTTTAACGTAATTTTGACTGCTTACGCTCTGATTTACATTTCCTACCAAATATTGGTATATTTCCAGGTCAAGGAATTCTATAGTTTTTGCCTCCATTGTAGCTTTGATAATATACTCAATATCTACGTAAAAAATATGTTCCAAAAGTCTGATTGAGTGCTTTTTTAAAAGCTCAGTTCTGTAAGAAAGCGTATGGAGCGCAATGTACGTACAAATTTCGTATTGATTGCAAATCGCCGCAAAATCTGCAACTTGATTCTTAGCCACCTGCTCCGGCAAGGGGAAATATTCCGTATCGCCTGTAACCATGTCCACTTCACGTTTCTGGTCCACCACCATGTCAGCTTCGGAATGCTCCAACACGTCCAAAAGTGTCGCCATATTTTCAGTTTTTACCCAGTCATCCCCGTCCACAATTCGGAAATATTTCCCGGTGGCATTTTCTATGCCGGCATTTACTGCAGAACCATGTCCGCCGTTTTCTTTATTTATCAGGCGAAAAATCCTCGGAAATCTCGCAACGTAACCTTCTGCAATTTGCTGTGTGTTATCTTTTGATCCGTCATTTACAACAATGACTTCCAATCTGTCATTAAATCGCTCATCCGAGAAAGACGTCAAGCATTTGTCCAGGTATTTTTCTACATTATAACTTGGAACCGCAATTGACAATATTGTATTCAAAAAAAACACCCCACAATTTAAACAAAATCATGTCAAAGTATAACAAGTTTATACTGTAAAGTCAAAAAATCTGTGAAAGTTGTTAAACTTTACGTCAGTTCTGCCTTACCTGTATACAAACTATAATATCTGCCCTTTTGCTTAAGCAAATCATCATGATCTCCGCGTTCAATAATACTGCCGTGTTCAAGTACCATAATTGCATTTGAATTACGGACAGTAGACAAACGATGTGCAATAACAAAAGTCGTTCTTCCCTGCATGAGCTTATCCATTCCGTTTTCTATTAAATGCTCTGTTCTTGTGTCAATTGAGGATGTGGCTTCGTCCAAAATAAGCACCGGAGGATCTGCCACGGCAGCACGGGCAATAGACAGGAGCTGGCGCTGTCCTTGCGAAAGGTTCATTCCGTCAGCAGTAAGCATTGTGTCATATCCATTAGGCAAACGCTTTATAAAAGAATGGGCATTTGCGATTTTCGCTGCTCGGATAACTTCTTCGTCTGTAGCATTCGGCTTACCGTACAGTATGTTTTCCTTAATAGTTCCCTTAAAAAGATGAACATCCTGCAAAACTATACCCAAAGTCCTACGCAAATCATCCTTGCAGATATCCTGAATGTTGATGCCATCATAAGTTATTGTTCCCTCTTGTATTTCGTAAAAACGGTTGATTAAGTTCGTTATTGTTGTCTTTCCCGCACCGGTTGAACCAACAAATGCAATTTTTTGTCCCGGTTTTGCATACAACGAAACATCATTTAGCACCACATGACCGGGAATATAGGAAAATACTACGTTTTCAAAACGTACATCTCCTCGCAGCTCAACCAGCTCTGCACCCCCGTCGGAATTGCAAAACTTTTTCCATGCCAGACATAGAGAATTATTTTTATCAAATGTTGAGGCAAAATTTGCAAAAGGATCACCGTTCGTTTCTGTAAGAAGCCCTTCAGGAGACTTTTCTGCCAAAACAAGGCGAACATTGCCAAAATCGCGCTCAGGCTTTTCGTCAAGAACCTCAAATATACGCTCTGCACCGGCAAGCGCTGACAACAACATATTTGTCTGATTTGAAATTTGAGTAATAGGTTGTGAAAATTGGCGTGTGTACTGTAAAAATGCACCCAAATCACCAAGGGTAATTACAAAAATTCCGCCCCAGCCAAAAGGATTTGCTATCATAACAGCACCTAACGTAGCTGTTACTGCATAATGTAAATAGGAAAGATTTCCCATAATCGGCATCAATATGTTGGCAAATGTCTGCGCTTTGACAGCAGCACCTTTAAGGCGGTTGTTCTTTTCCGTAAACTCCTTATTTGCAACACTTTCATGGTTAAATACTTTAACCACTTTTTGTCCCTGCATAATTTCTTCTATATAACCATCTAATTCACCAAGTGCCGCCTGCTGCCCACGGAAATTCTTCGCACTTTTGCTGCCTACTGTTTTTACGATAAACATCATAAGTATAACCATAACAACTGCCACAAACGCCAGCACCGGACTGAGAACGACCATCATAATAAACGTTCCCACTACAGAAATGAGAGATGTTATTGTTTGGGACAGACTCTGTTCCAAAGCCATTGCAACACTGTCCATATCATTCGTAAAGCGACTCATAACCTCTCCGTGAGGGTGTCTGTCAAAATAACTAATCGGTAAATCCTGTAAATGCTCAAAAAGCTCTTTGCGCATTTTATTGGCTGTTTTTTGAGCAACTGACACCATCAATCTGCTTGAAATGTATGTTCCTGCTGCTCCGCACACATATATTACAGCCATTTTAAGTATATCTCCCGTCAAATCGGAAAACACTTTGCTTCGAGCAGCCTCATCAGCAAGACCGCTTTCAATATACGCATGAAGATTATCCGTTAAATTATTTATAATCGGCTTAAGCAAGTAAGAAGCCATAACACCTGCCAAAGCACTGATAATAACCATAACAAATGATAAAATCAGCAGTGGTATATTTCCCGATAAGTAAGAGAACATTCTTGCTAAAGTCTTTACGGGATTCTTAGGTTTGCGAAATCCGTGTCTGCCCGGACCGGCACCGGGACCTGAATTATTTCTTTTCGGTTCATTACTCATTGGGAAATCACTCCTTCCTGTTGTGATGTATATACTTCTTTATAAATTTCACTTGTTTGCATCAACTCTTCATGTGTGCCTACCGCACTGATTTGTCCGTCATCCATAACAACTATTCTATCGGCGTGTGCAATCGAATTAATGCGTTGCGCAATTATTATAGTTGTAATTCCCTTGAGTTCTTTTGCAAAAGCTTCTCTGATTTTAGCATCTGTTGCTGTATCAACTGCACTTGTAGAGTCATCAAGTATAATTATTTTAGGCTTTTTCAAGAGTGCTCTTGCAATACAAAGACGCTGTTTTTGACCTCCGGAAAAGTTTGCTCCGCCTTGGCTTACTTCGCTGTCAAGGCCCTCCGGTTTTTTACTTATAAAGTCCCATGCCTGAGCTTGCTTACAAGCCTCAATTATTTCCTCATCTGTAGCTCCCGGATTACCCCACTTCATGTTTTCACGAATGGTTCCTGAGAACAATGTGTTTTTTTGTAAAACCATCGCTACAGAATCATGCAGCGGCTCCAATCCATATTCTTTTACATCACGTCCTCCCACCTTTACAATACCCTTTGTTACATCATAAAGTCTGGGAATAAGTTGTACAAGTGTTGTTTTTGCGGAACCGGTAGAGCCTATAATTCCTATGGTTTCACCTGACTTAATGCTCAGATTAATATTGCTTAATACGTCCTCTGCGCAGCCTGACTTATAGCGGAATGATACATTTTCAAAATCTATTGAACCGTCAGATACGTCAGTAATCGGATTTATCGGATTCTTGATGTCTACTTCTGTGTCAAGCACCTCAAGCACACGTTGTCCCGATGCTCTTGCCCTTGTAAATTGCAAAAAAAGCATTGAAAGCATCATAAGAGATGTTAAAATTTGACTTACATACGTTATAAAGCTAAGCAAATCACCTGCTTTAAGACCTACCTCTTCGGCTATTCTTCCCAGAGTTGTATCTACAACGATTCTTCCTCCAAAGAATATAATAGCAAGTATGCAAGCATACATTATCAGTTGCATTATCGGCATATTCATAATGACAATTTTAACTGCATTTATGCCCGTATTTGTAAGTGTATCATTTGCTTTTTTAAATTTTTCTTTTTCATGCTTTTCTCGCACGAAAGATTTAACTACTCGTATGTTTGTCAAATTTTCTTGTACCGAAGTATTAAGGTCATCTATCCTCTCATGAAAAGCCATAAATCTGGGATGCACAGTTTTCATTATTAAAATAATAGCAACTGCCAAAATAGGAATGGCAATCAGAAAGATGCACGCTAATTCCGTATGTATAGAAAGTGACATAACAAGCGCAAAGAGGAACATAAAGGGCGAGCGCACAAGCATTCTTAAGCACATCATGCCTGTTTGCTGCAAGTTATTTACGTCTGTCGTCATTCTCGTGATAAGCGAAGGCACACTAAAATAATCTATATTAGAAAAGGAGAAAGTTTGTATCTTTTTGAATAAATCTTCTCTCAACTCTGCACCTGCTCCCATAGATGCTGTTGATGCCAAAAAACTACTGAATGCACCGCAAAACATTGCTCCCAAAGCAACCAGCACCATAAAGCCGCCTACTTTTAATACATAATATATATCTGCATTTGTAAATTCTTTTGCATCTGAAACCCTGTTTACTATCAATGCCATAAGCATTGGCATTGCAACATCACCCAAAACTTCAAAAAACATCAATATCGGGCAAAGTATTGCCGGCAGCTTATAGTTTTTAAAATAAGCTATTAGTCTTTTTATCATAATTCATTACCTTTCTTACAATCTTCTGCTTTTTTTACGCCATTTATATTTGCTTGAATTCTGTCGAGATATTCAAAAAGTTGCTGCGTTTCTTCGTCAGAAAAACCTTCAAGCATAGTCTTATCTATAGCTAAGGTTTTGCCAAAAGTATCTTCGTGAAATTTCTTCCCTTTTTCGGTGAGTCGGATTTTATTCTTTCTGGAGTCCTCTTCTAAAGATAATCTCTCAACCAAACCGGCTTTCTGCAATCTTTTCAGTGTCGCCGACATTGCAGCCGCAGAAGTGTTCATAGCCTCAGCAAGTTCTTTTTGCGTCGGTCCGTCCATTCTGCTGATTATGCCCAACACAGGAGGTTGCGTATAATGTAAATCATATTCTGATAACATATCAATTATTGCAAGCATTCTGCTGTGCTTAATATTGCGTATTCTCCAATAAAAAGCAGCACCTTTATTTTCTTTAGCAAAAGAAGGCATTTTGTCTGTACATATATTGTCCTTTTTAATCATATATTGTTGCACCTTTCTTTTTTCCAATTCTCACAAAGTTTAATACTAAATCGATTAATTGTCAATCGCTTAACTAATTATTTTTCTCTCAGCGCACTTATTACTTCGGTAACAGTTAATCCGTATCCTTCATAATATGTAATTGTATTGTTAATACACGGTTTTAAGGAAGGCAAAATAAATGAAACAATACAGAATTACTGTTTTAGGTGGAGATATGCGAAGTGTAAAGCTCAGTGACCTTTTGGCAAAAGACGGACATAACGTGCACACATTTGCTTTGGATAGCACGGGAAATATTGCTCAAAGATGTTCTGAACTGAGCGAAGCATTTATAATTTCTGACATAATCGTAGGGC
Organism: Clostridia bacterium; assembly: GCA_017522515.1. The sequence goes on along the minus strand of JAFWZH010000063.1, from coordinate 4,789 downwards.
CTATTCCATTTTCAATTAATAATGGCGTTTACCTGAACGCTCCGTTGCATCACGAGAAGATAGAAATTTCAAAAATTGCCGAAGCGGCCTATTTATCACAAAAAAACAACGCAAAGCTGTTAATAGGAGGTAATATTCCGTCGCAGCTCAAAAGCCAAATGCCGGAATGGGAAGATTTGCTCACAAGAGATGACCTGGCGGTACTGAATTCCGTACCTACTGCAGAAGGAGCTTTGCAAATTGCCATGGAGGAACTGCCCTACACCATTCGCGGCACAAAAGCTTTAGTCTGCGGAATGGGGCGCGTTGGTTCAACATTGGCTCGCTTGCTACGGAATGTGGGTGCTGAGGTGACTGTGGCCGCCAGAAAAAGTCGAGATTTTGCAATTTGTGAAGCAGAAGGCATAAATTTTTGCACTTACAACGAATTGCCAAAGGTGCTGGAAAACATCAGATTAATCTACAATACCGTTCCGTATAAAATTTTCGGAAGCGATTTGCTTGACGCGGTAATGCCTGATTCTCTTATTATCGACCTTGCCTCTATGCCGGGCGGAATTGATTTTGATTATGCGGCAGCACACCATATCAGGGCAATTCACGCTTTGTCGCTACCGGGAAAAGTAGCCCCCGTCGGTGCGGCACTTATTATACAAAAGGTTGTTTACAATATACTTAATGAGAAGAATATATAATTTTAATTCAAAGGAGTTGGTAAAATGTTTGAATGCTTTGATGGACTGCGCGTCGGTCTGGCTGTGACCGGCTCTTTCTGCACCCATAGAAATGTTGCTGCCGTTGCTGACAATCTTGTGAAGCGCGGCGCAATTGTTTATCCCATTCTGTCATATTCCTCCTCTGAAACTTCAACAAGATTTATGACGAGAGAGGAATTATACGACACATTGGTGCGCATAACGGGTCATGAGCCTATTTGTACCATAAAAGAAGCCGAACCTATTGGTCCTAAAAAACTTTTGGATGTAGTGGTAGTTGCCCCCTGTACCGGCAACACTATTTCAAAACTGGCCAATGCTATTACAGACACGCCTGTGCTTATGGCGTGCAAATCACATTTACGAAACAATCGTCCTGTAGTCATTGCTGTGTCAACAAATGACGGTCTTTCGGGAAATGCCAAGAACATAGGCACCTTGCTTGGTATGAAAAATTACTATTTTGTGCCTTTCAGACAAGATGACAGTGCAAAAAAACCTTTTTCGCTGGTTGCAGATTTTTCGTTGGTCAACGAAACTGTCGCTTGCGCCCTTGACGGAATACAACTACAGCCCATACTGCTGTAGTATGGGCTGCTTCCGCCTTTTTTAAAAGCAGGGCTGTTTATTGACAGTCCTGTATTTTTTTGTATGCGCATTTCATAAAATACTCAAAAACTTTATCACTGCATTCGTGTTGATCGCGTATGAGTTCCGGATGCCACTGAACGCCAAAAACATGGGGACGATCTTTCATATAAATAGCTTCTACTATACCATCTTCTCCGTAGGCTCCGACAACAAAGCCGGGAGCGACATCTTTTACAGATTGGTGATGATATGTATTAACGCATGTTTTTTCCACACCGAAAAGTTCATCAAACAATGTATCTTTCACAATGTCTATGTTATGGCCGCCTTCGGGATATCCTACTTTTTGGCTATGAACATGTGCATTAGGCGCTGTATTCTGTACAGGCAAATCCTGGTACAGAGTGCCTCCTAATGCCACATTGAGAACCTGTATACCTCGGCAAACACCCATAATCGGTTTATCTTGTGCCATAGCCATTTTAATAACGGGAATTTCCAAAGCATCACGTTCGGGTGAAAAATCCACCGTATCATTTAGCTTTTCCTCTCCATAAAACTTCGGATTTACATCCACACCGCCCACAAACAGAAAGGCGTCACACATATCTACCATTTGCTGAATGTCAGCCTCGTCCTCAACAAAGGTGAAAATCATTGGTATACCACCATGCTTAATAATACCATTGGTATATCCGTAATTTACTTTTGTCATTTTATTGGAAGGCTCTACAGAGGGTAAAATACCTATTACAGGCTTTCTTTTTATATTACTCATGTGCTCCGTTCTCCTTTAAAATTTTTAATACTATGTCAGGAACATTCGAAATAATACCTGTTACACCCATTTCTTTACATCTGAGTACATCAGGTTCGCAATCTACAGTCCAAGGATTCATAAGTATTCCTTTTTCTCTACATGCGGCTGCAATCTCAGGAGTGAGTACCGTGTGGTGCGGATGAATTGCATCAGCCTTGAAATTTGCTACCATATCAAGTGTTTCCTGCAGCGTTATGCTTCGTGCGTAAAGCAGACCTGTTTTTATCATCGGATATGCTTCTTTAAGTTCTAATAATGCCACATGGTCAAAACTTGATACTATAATGCGATCCATACATCCGTGTGCAATTATTGATTCGTAAATGCATTTATACGCAAGCTGTCTGTTTACGCAAGGCTCCAAAGGCTTCATCTCGATATTAATTACATTCATATCTTTTACAATATCCAGAAATTCATCTATTGTCAGAATCTTTGTTCCTTTGAACTTTTCTCCTGCCTTAAAGCCAAAATCAAACTGAAGAAGTTCGTTATAAGTCATTAATTCTACTTGACCTTCACCGTCAGACATCTCTTGAATTGTACTGTTATGACTTACTACATAAACCCCGTCTTTGGTCATTCTAATATCGTTCTCTACTCCGTCAGCTTTTAATTCTATGGCAAGTTTAAAAGCCGGTGCCGTATTTTCTGGTGCGTAAGCAGATGCACCTCTATGTCCCAATACATTTATTTTCATCAAAATCAACTCCTAAAATATTTTTGTTAGTCAGAATACCCCGGAACAATATATCCTACACCTTTAAGGATATTTCTTGGGCAATAAGGATAATCATTAATATTGTCATAATTTGTTACTCCTGAAAGTACCAATACTGTGTCAAGGCCTGTTTCTATACCTGCAATAATATCGGTATCCATTCTATCTCCTATCATAACTGCGTCTTGCGAGTGAACACCCAATATTTGAAGACCTGTTCTCATCATAAGCGGATTGGGTTTTCCTACATAATAGGCTAATTTTCCTGTTGTCATTTCAACGGGTGCAACAAGTGCTCTGCAAGCAGGCACCATTCCGTTTTCCATGGGAGCGTACAAATCCGTATTAGTACCTATCAATTTGGCACCGTTATTTACTAGTGTAACTGCTTTGCAAATGCTGTCATAATTATAGTTGCTGGTTTCTCCTATGATTACATAATCAGGATCTATATTGTTGAGTGCAACGCCTACATCGTGAAGTGCGTTGTAAAGGCCGGGCTCGCCTATTACGTATGCACTGCAACCGGGTTTTTGTGTGCTTACAAATTTTGCTGTAGCAAGTGCACTTGTGTAAAAATGGCTCTCGTCTACGTCAAGCCCCATGCGTTTTAATCTCAATTGGAGCTCCTTAGGCGTATAACCACTACCGTTTGTTAAAAAAAGGAATTTTTTATTTTCTTTATATAGCCAATCAACAAATTCCTTAACTCCGGGAAGAAGTCTGTTGCCATGATACAGCACACCGTCCATATCACATATAAAGCCTTGTTTATTTCTTAATTTTTCCATTTTATGATCTCCTTGTTACAAAGAAATTCAATTTTTAACTGATAAGATGAGTTTATCCATCTGCAGTGATTAATATAGCATAATAATTGGATTTAAACAAGAATTGCAATGTCGGGAAATAGCTATTTGCAATCGTCTGTTTTAAGGATATTCCGCAAGGTAATTAATGTGCATTCTTTATTGTCAAAAGAATTAAATAGAAAATAAACACCGTTATATTTGCCGTTTTTTTCATTTTTATAACAAATTGATTCGCTGAAACTACATAAATATTCCTCTCGGTTATCGGGAACACCAAAAGCATCTTCGACCTCTTTCATGCTGCTTTTGATTTTTATTCCCTTTGCTATAACAAAACCATTTTGGCAATGATCATCCACCTTAATTTCACCAATTTTGCAATCTTTCAACATTTTAGCATTTCCGCTCATATTGTATGCTTCTACAAAAATCATATTGTCACCTTTTGACATCGTGAAAGACTCTTGTGTATCGCCCTGAACCATTGTCTTTTCTGTAATATGTTTTGAAGAAATCGACCAACCGTTTTCAGTAAAATCTTTAAAATCACACGGAAGTCGATAAACTACACCGTCAAGTTTAAAAGTAAAGTCAAATAAATCGTCAGACATGACAAAAGCCGAACTAAAGTACATTGTAAACAAAAGCACTGCCATACAAATCAATATTGGAATCAACATACACAATTTTGTGTTATTAAGTATTTTTTTCATTTTCACCACTGCCTTTGCCTTATACTATCATATTATCGGCAAAGGTGTAAAGCAGAAATTATTTCATTTTATTGTTTCTATAAAAATCCCAAACACTGTTTTGTCCCTTTCGGGCGATTTGGGACAAAACTCCGAACTCGGTGATTGCACTTTTGTCCCTTTTTGGCGATTTGGGACAAAACTCTGAACTCGGTGATTGCACTTTTGTCCCTTTCAGGCGTTTTGGGACAAAACTCCGAACTCGGTGATTGCACTTTTGTCCCTTTTGGGTGATTTGCACTAGTCAACAAAAAGTAGACACATTTTTTAATTAATCACCATAGAATTTGAAAAATATTCACGATACTGTTTAGGTGTCAAATAGTTCAAAGAATACGCGGGACGTTGTTCGTTGTAAAAGGAAATGTATGAGGCAA
>JAFWZH010000062.1 GCA_017522515.1 Clostridia bacterium | reverse complement strand
TAAGGGTAATGTTGAAATCATAATCCAACTATCACGACTTGCGGTAAAGAAAATCATCGTGGACTCAATGACTCCCGAAGAATGGGAAGTTTACAAAGATGCGCCCTATTTGAAAAAGGAAGTTGCGAACTATGAGAAGATAGTAAATGCAATGGAGCTGCTTGGCGAAGATATGACTGTGGATAATTTCAATAAGCATATCGGGGTAGATACACCGGTAAGAAATACCTCGAAGAAGAAATCAAAGGAGAGTGTTTCAGAGACCAAAGACGAGCGTATAAATGAGAGCTTCCTCGATTTTATGCACGATGCTATCGTAAAAGAGAAATCAGCAGCGACAACCAAACGGCAGAAATTCGTTGCTCTTGATGCTCTTCGCAGATGGGGTGGTATAGTGACTTTTGCAGATATATCTGTAAAGAAATTGAGAGAATACGATGCGTGGCTACGAGAAGATGGAACATGTAGCGATGTGGCTGTTAATAACTACCACAAGCGTACTAAAATGTATGTAAGGCAGGCGTATGAAAAAGGTATTATAGAAAAGGACTATTATTCAATGGTACATTTTCCTCGTGGCAAATGCAAGGAGCGTAATCCTCTATCTGAGGCTGAATTGATGAAACTGCGTACAGTAGAACTGCCCTCAAGAGAGGCAAGAGTGCGCGACCTTTTCATCTTCTCTGCATATACAGGGCTTGCTTTTTGTGATGCACAGGCATTTGATTTCTTTACAATGGCTGAACAAAGAGGAGATATGTTCTATATTGACGGCTCTCGACTAAAGACAGGAACAAAATTTTATACGCCCATTTTACCACCCGCAATGGAAGTATTAAAGAGGTATAATTTTCAGTTGCCGAAAATAAGTAACCAAAAGGGCAACGAATATTTGCGAGTGGTAAAATCTATCGCAGGAATAAGGAAACCGCTAACTTTCCACGTAGCCCGGCACTCATTCGCAACATTGAGCCTATCACACGATGTACCTATTGAGAAGGTCGCCCGTATGTTGGGGCACACAGACATCAAGACAACGCAGATTTACGCAAAAATCTTGAAATCTACAATAGAAACCTACGCTACAGAATTGAGCAAGGCAATCATTTGACCTTATAGAATACCCCTTTCAATAACTGCGACATTCCATTTTCAGTGAATGTTGCAGTTATTTTTTTTTGAGCACAAGATGTCACTGCAATCCAAATAATCGGACTCAGACAGCACCCTGTAAAAGACACAAACAAGTAGGAAATCAGGCGTATTTTTTCACTTTCCGCGAAAAGTTAAGGACTAAAAAACAAACGCGCTTATTATAAGCGTTTTAAGGGTTTGAAAAGGGAATTATCCCTTTCTTCTGTCTGAAAAGAGCCCCCGACCGCCCTGCATCGCCCAACCGAAAACCGCCCTTTCCCGTATCGCTATATGTGCGGTAAGTGAGCATACAAAGGGAAAATGTATTTTCACTTTGTCGAGCGGAGCACATTTCAGCGAAGCTAATATGTACGGTAAAATCGCTTCCGTGAGGCTTGAATTGGGTGGCGAGGTCAATTCAAACTATACGGGATTAGATTTACTTCCTAAAGCAACAATCAAAATATTCCTTAGATTTTCTTGATTAATGGTATCAACAGTAGATATTCGATATGGCTTCAAATTATATTTTATAAGTATTTCATCTTTAAGTAGGTCTCTCGATTGTTGAACTTCACTTTCTGCATGATACTTCCAGCCATCAACTTCTATAGCCATTAAAGGTTTTTTTGTTATTGTATTGTATAGCAGAAAATCAACATGGGAAAAAGGGCTTTCTGCAAATGCTTTCTCTTTATCACTCAAAAGACTCCAATCAGCGATGAGACGTGATAAAGGATAATGACATAATATGTCAAAATTGGTGCAATTCAACTCGCACATACTCTTGCGTAATGCTTCATAAATAACATTTTCGGATAGATATTCAGAAACTTTATTGCCATGGGCTTCATATGTCAATATCTCAGCCGTATATTGCTTGTATAGAATATCAAATACTGAGTGAATTTTACTTTCCTTTATATCGAAATTATTATACTGTATATACGAAACCAATTGTGCCAAATTCGAATTTGTGGGCATTTCATTACCATTGACAACAATGCATAATTTTGTTTTAGCACGCGAAATCGCAACGTTCATCAAATTTGGATCATCTGAAAACTCTGTCGGGGTATTGTCCACCATGCTCATAATGATTGCATCACATTCTCTACCTTGAAACTTATGTACCGTACTAGCTATATCTTTACCTAATGCTCGATTGATTGCTATAGCTTGATCTCGATATGGTGTGATAATACCTACACTCTCAGATTCTGAGTACTCAGGCATAACTTCCTGAATTATTACGTCAATTTCACGTTGATTATAACGACCTCGTGCATGATTACCGGGAACGGTTTTAATTACTTTAAGAACGTTATCTTCATTATTGTCTGAGGTCATAGCGATAAGTTCTCCATTGTAGAACCGTTGATTGCAAAAGTCTATAATTCTAGGATGACAGCGATAATGTTCCCTTAATAATGTGACAGGTGCATCTGTAAATACCTTAACACATGATTGAAGGAAACTATTTGCTGTTGATTGATATTTTTCATCTACACAATAAGTTGATTGTATTGCATTCAATGCCTGTTCTTCTTCATGACTTACGACATTTGGCAATTGTTTGTCGTCACCGACTATAACAGCATTCATCGCACATGACAATGCCAAGGCACCTGTTTTGATATCAACTTGAGATGCTTCATCCATAATAAGATAGTCAAAAACCATATCCTTGCTGATACATGCTTTTGCAGAATATGTTGTACTCAACACTACAGGATATTCCTTAAGGAAAGCATCTGTCTGAGGTTTAATTGTCTTAATGGTAAATCTCTTTCGTTCACCTGTAAAGCGTTTTGCTATTGTGCTTTTTAGAGCTTTTAAGGACAATTGTCTTAATTCTTTAACTCGTTGCTGTATATTAATGGTTTTAAGTGAGGTTTCAATAGTACAAAGTTCATTCTCTATTTCACGTTTTCTTGAAATATAATATGCTGTTTCCAAAGCATTTATAATGGTCTCAGGTTTTTCTTTTAAAAACTTATAAACTTTGAACCCTAATATAAAGTTCCACTTAAGTTTTTGCAACAAACTAGACTTTTGCCCTTTTTCTGTTAAAATCCCATATTGCAGTCTGAATGACATCAATTTCTTGGAATGTTTATTAAACAACCATTTGTGTTCATCTGCAACATCGTGATGCATTTGGTCATATTTGGTTTCTTTATGTAGAGCATCAAGTTCTGTTTTAAGTAAGGCAAACTTAGATTGTCCCTCAAAACCTAGTGAGACATCTCTTAACGCTTGTTTTACTTGTTGTTTAATTGAACTCGTGTCTTCAAACCTCCAATCATCCATTTGAGGATATTCTTTCTGATTGGCAATAAAAAGTTCTTTATTTTCAACACTGCCTAATTTGGCTACTAAGAATCCAAGTCCTTCTCCTTCTAATTTCTCAGCTACATTATCTACTGCTGAATTATTATTTGAGACAACAAGGACGCTTTTCTTCGCTAATAATAAATTGGCAATAATATTCAGAATTGTTTGAGTTTTACCGGTTCCTGGAGGGCCTTGTATAATGCAGACCTGATTGGTTAATGCATTTTCAACAGCTTTCTTTTGGCTGGCATTACAACCGAAAGGATAATATATTGTATTAGGGGCTCTAAATGTTGCTAGTTTTGTTTTATCTCCCAAATACTGTGCTAAAGGTACATTGTCTCTCTTTACATCGATGATTCCATATTGGAGAGCTAGAATATTATCTCCCTCTTCGGTCATCAACCCTGTTTCAGTGGCAAGTTTATTCAGATAGTCCCACGTTGTTCCACCGTTTTTATCAATAGGAGTACGAGTTACATACACTTCATTACCATCTAGATTTTCAGTAAATCCATTATTATATATGACATGGTAGAAAAAATGTCTTCCATCATCAAACTTTAGAAGTTCAGAAACATTGGTGATATGTTTGTTCTTTATATAGAGCCCCTTTTCTATTAAATCAACACTGATAGGATTGGTAAGATATAATAATCGTGATTTGTTGTAATTGAAAATTCGCTGAGATGTGGAAAATTTAACAGCCCATAATCCATTATTGTTTTCACTTATATGAACGACCTGTTCGGTGACAAACATTCGTTTATCACCTTTCTTTTCCAAGTCGATTATCATACATTTTCGTGCGTCCATATATAACTATTCAACTCTAATCATTTTCGCCAGTTGCACAAAATAATCGTTTGACCAAATATCAAGTTCTTTTGGATTGCGAACGAACGGCAGGACATCTGCCTTCACTTGCTTGATGTCAGCAGTGGAGAGACGTTCTATAAGTTTTTCTTTGAACAATTCTGGAGTTATTTCTTCATTATTGAACTGCTTGAAACGCTCGGCCAAATGAGTAAAATCCAGCGGAACGTTATTACGCACATACCATTCAAAGTCATACCAGTCACGGCCTTTGACTCTGTTCTTCCACGCACGGTAAACAAGTGCGTGCATCTTGCCAGCAAAAAGGTCGGGAAGCGTGAAGCAACGTGTCATAAAAGAGTGTGGCTGAAGCAATAGTTTCTGCTCTGTCTTGAAATTCAATGGTGGGCAAGTATCCACTTCAATCTTTATCTTTATTGACTTTTCTGTTTGGAAGGTCACATCATATACATCAGTATTGTCCTTGAGAAAAGCCGATTCAACCTTGCCGAAGTTCTTCTTATCCTTCTTCTTTATTTCAACCTCACGGCCTACCATTGCAAAAGCATCAACGATGGCGGGAAAGTATTTCGTAAAATCAAAAGCCTCATCCTGTGCCATCAAGGAAAAATCCATATCCTCACTAAAACGTTGCAATCCGTGAAAGATTCTCAAACAAGTACCGCCATAAAATGCAGCCGATTCAAAAAAACCTCCAGCATACAAGCCTGCTAGTATTACCTGCTGGTTCACTTCAAATATTGCATTTCTTTTATGTTGCTCAGTAGTCAAATCATACTGGGAGAGCATATTCTCAAATATCTCATTCTTCATCGTCTCAGGAATTTTAATAGTGTAGAAATAGAATCGGCCTTTTTGCCCACCTTTATGTAATCTTCGAAAATGGAGGCATCCATCTTATAGAACTCGTCCATATCCATACGAATATCCTGTTCAAGATATATCTCCACGTCTTTCATATAACGAAGATTCACTTTTGAAGAGTTTGCAATCAAATCACATAAAGCCTTTTCGGGCGAAGCCATAAGAAAAGCATAATCACCCTTATGAATGCTCCTAACTCCAACAGCGAATGCAGTCCTTGAAATATAATCATATTCAAAGATACCAACCGGAGTATCAAAATTCCTTGAATGCTTGATGGTCATTGATTGGTGTGTATATACAGCCTCTGGAATAAGTCCATAGTATCTCAGTGCCGACGACATTGAAATATACGACGGTGCATAGAGGTGATTTGCTATCAATTCTGTAGATAGCATCTTGCCCGATAACTCAGGATTCAGCACATACAAACCACGCTTTAACCTGATAATGTATCCCTGCTTCTCAAGCGAAACAACCTTTTTCTCAGGCGACTTCAACTCCATAAACAACGATGCTATCACCGATGTCGTCACCGGCACATTACCAATATTGTTCAAATTCATATCCATATAGGCTGCTTATATCCATTGTTTACCGCAAATATAGTAAATATTTGAACAATAAAAGAAATTTGAATTCTTTTTGTGTTCAAATATTTACTTATTTTTTAAACTCAACCTTCAGATTTACAAAGATTCGGTAGGCTATTCCTGGAAAGATTCAACCCTCATATTCACAAAAAGCAATTTCTATTGCATAAAAAACATACTATTTTATGCAGTACAGAGTATTTATTGAGTAAAAAACAGTGAAATAGATTGTGCAAATGTTCTTCTGCTGTTTTGTGGATATAATAATAACGAGCTTTAATATCCTTTGCTCCTTCAATAATTCGTATATGATGAGTAAATGGTACTCTGAAAAAGTCTTCTATGGGAAAATCATTAAGTTCTTGAATGTGCATAGCACCAACTTCCACTACATTTTCACTTTCTTCCAATTCGACAATTGCAATTGTCGAATTAGGTTCTGCTATAGTATTAGTGGCATAAAGCATTATCCAATTTTCGTAGAACTTACGCATATTCTTCAAACTATTGGCAGAAAAGCCACGAAGTCCAGGAAGATCTTTACGTAATTTATCGCTGATAGTCTGCAGGGCATTTGTTCCCCATACACCTTTACGAGTTTTGATAGATATAAATTTACCTATATCATAATACAATGCCAATTGTATAAGATTCACACCTTTTGCCGCTTCATATTGGCTTTGCAATCTCTGCCCTTAGCGAACTTCTGCTACACTTGTTGAGTGTGCAAACAAACTTTCACCCATTCGTTGACCCGAGCGTGTTGTTATCAACGATTTCTGTGTACTACTTTCCGATAGTTTGGAAAAGCTGTTCAAGCATAATACCACAAAACTGTTGGGCAAAAGTATACTATTCCAGCGATTCTTTATAATTAACAAATGGTGCACAAAAAGTCTTATTGACAACTCTATCTCTCATTAATTTCATATCAGTGAAATTTCTGCTGATATTCTGTATGATATCAAGATGATTATCCTTGCCTTCTTTGTTTACATAGTAATATGGCTTTATAGAGACGCAATTCTTGTGTTCAAACAAGGTGTTTAGCAAGGTTCTATCCGACAAACCACACGAATGTCCTAATATAATAACTTGAAAAGTGTCTGATTCTATAAATTCCAACATCTTGCGATAGCTATCAGATTCCAGATAACGAATGGATTTGATATGGCGCATACACTCATTTTCATTCATATTTTGGAGCTTTTTAAAGTCTGAATCAAACTCATCTCCATAACCAAATATAACACTTTTGGGGTTATCAAGGTGCCCGTGAATGTAATTAACCAGAACTTTTGAAGAATCAGATAAATACTTTTCAGGAGTTTTGGTATAATTAAAGTTTAGAAACATTGTTGCACAGGGTGCAATCTCCTCTATTGCGTTTTCACCAAGTGTTTTTTTGTAGGCAACAGATATTTCTCTTTCTTTTATCGGTCTGTATATTATATCGCTAATATTGTCAATGATTGGTGTTTCATTTTCGCTTTGACATTTCAAATATTGTATGAGTTTATCCCGCAAAATTTCCAATTGACAATTAAGCTCTTTGTAATTGGCCCTAACAAAACCCTTGTCAATAGTCAAATTTTCTTCTGTCAGCAATGAGAAGTATTCATTTTCAATATCAACCCACCCAAACTGTAACTTGTTCCAAACTCTTTTAAGAATTGGACTTGTGAATGAGAATTTACAGATATCTTTATCCTCTTTAGCTAAATTGACAACATCATTTAAATCCCATGGTTTAAGCGGATTGCTTCTACAATAGCGGAATCCCCAAACCGAGCTCCAGCAACTCAAACCGCAACCGTCTCTTAATTCAAAAGAGCATAATCCATCTGATACAGTTTTATTATGGCAATGCAGAAGCCTATCGCCACAGTCCTCCCAATACCAATCTATAAAATCTTTATAACTGGTTCTTAAACCGTGAGCCAAATCAAAACCGTTACCTATGAGAACTATTTTATTCATATATTCCTGTCACTTCTTATTCTTCTCCTTCGCCTCGTTATTTAATTGCTTGATGGTATCAAGGTATGCTTGTTCAACAGGCGAAAGTGTGCGTAATTCGTACTTTCGATATTCATTTTCTGCCTTTGACATCGCTACTGAATGACTGATTTTTCCTGCGCCCGACAACAACTGTTCACCTGTCGATGAAAGGATATTGTCAAGTTGCTGTATATAATCACTCATATACATAGGACGACGCTTCATTGCCTGTATCTCGGCAAAATCGAAATATCCCGAAACAAGGTTGTTCAATATCTTCAGCTCATCTTCCTTCAAATAGTTCTTTGCAATTTTTGCATCGGCAAGCGTGGGATGCTCTCCTTTGAAAGTTGTCAATCCCATAAAAGGTTGCTCTGCATCGGCTCTTTCATAAATGACCTCGGCGGCTGTATGGCCGTGTGCAGCAAAGTGCAACTTGTTCTGTACAATCTTGAAGAACTCCACGGAAAGGTCGCATCGAGGGTCGTAATCGACAGCTGTTGCATAAAGGTCGAGCACCTGACGATACATAACCTTTTCCGATGAACGGATGTCCCTGATACGGTCGAGCAACTCTTTCCAATAGTTACCACCGCCCAACTGTTTCAGGCGTTCATCGTCCATTGTGAAGCCCTTTATGATATATTCCTTCAAACGCTCGGTTGCCCATTGACGGAAGCGTGTTGCAGTAACAGAACGGACACGATAACCAAGCGAAAGAATCATATCGAGGTTGTAATGGTTTACATCATATGTTTTACCATCAGAAGCAGTTGTTCGGAATTTCCGAACAACTGAATTTTCTTCAAGTTCACCATCCTCAAATATATGCTTAATATGTTCACTTACATTTGATTTGCTCGTTTGGTATAGTTCACAAAGTTGCTGTTGAGACAACCACATAGTCTCCTCATTATATACTACATCAAGGTGCACCTTGCCATCATCGCTTTGGTAAATTACTATGTTGTTATTGGGTTCATTCATAATCGTAAAATTTATACATCTACAACGAATAGTAGTTAAGATCTTATTCCATTTTCCCTACCTCAAAATGCAAACAATCTTTATCATTATACATATTTAATGAAGTTTTACGTTTTCAATAGTGGAAAAAACCTTCTTACCTTGTTCCCATTCGACTAGAACAGTTAAATTATTGCTAAATATTTTAACCTTATTATCAATACTTTAACACAAAAGTTTACCCTTAATTAAGCGAACTGGTGTCAAAGACTGGTGTCGAAAAGAAGATTATGGGTAATTCGATGTATTCCGATTTTCTTGAATAAGGTATAGATTTTACAATGACAACTGCATTGTTTGGTGCTGGATATAATTCAATGGTGTTGTTTTCTATCTTGGTTAAAAGCAATTCAATTTCTTCTGTGGAATACTCGCCTATATCTTCCCATTCGTTTCTACATATGAGGAATATATCCTTGCCAATGTTATTGTTCTCATAATCTGTTTTGCGACAGACAGCAACAAATTCTTGCTCGTTGAACATACATATATATGGTGTTTTCATATGTAACAAATTAAAAATCTGCAATTACAGGAGCTTGCATTTCTTCCTCTTCGTGTAAAATCCAACAGACTTTAGAATTTGATAAAATAAACTTTGACATCATTGGGTGCTTGGGTATTTGTTCCACCATAACTTCTCCCTTAATGTTATTATCACATTCAAAGAATAGCAATCCTGTGTTACTGTCTTTTTTTACATCAATTCTTGTAACTGAAAGTTCTTGCTTAAATTGCTCTATTGTAAGTGTTTCTTTTGGGTAATTCGGTATCCAACCTGTTTGTGGGTTGTAGTCGATTAAATGGAATCTCTGCCAACGTTCAAATAGCGTAATTGCTTCTAGTCTTGCGATTTTTAATTTCTCTATGATTTTTTCAATGGCAATGTCTTTGCTATTTGGGAAAATGTCTTTTATGTATTTGTCAAATTTGTTGGTATGAATGTTTATTTTTGTTTTATTTAATAACCATTTGTAATTATAATAAATATCGTTTAATCGCATTTTAGGGAATAATTCATCTGCAGAAACGTATATTGCGTGATACAGCATTTCTGCTGTTACAATGCTGTCGCTATCGCACTGCATTGATAGAAAGACATCTATTTCTTTGGGATAGTTGACATCTTTGCTTATATCATCTGATATAAACAAGTAATCTTTTTGATTGATTTTTTCTAAACTGATTTTTGTTAGACCCCTACAGGCTGCTACTACTACAAATTCAGATTGTTTTGTGATATTATGTTGGTCAAATTTATTGTGATACTGTATAGTAAATGAAAATAACTCATCAATTTCTTTATAAGTGATTTTTCCATATTCTTGGAAAATAATAGTCTTTTTACTCATAAGGTTTTTTCTTTGAGTCTGGTTGTAAATTAATATAGCAAATATATCAATAAAAACGATGCTTTTATTAAAATGTGGAATAATTTTGATTATATATAAACAAAGTTGTTGCTCCCGGCTACGCCTGGAGCAACAACTTATGAATGAAATATGCTTTGAAATTAAATACAAAACTCTCTCTTTACCCTCTGTACGGTGCTTATACTTACGCTGGATAGTTTTGCTGTATTTCGTACAGAGTAACCACGCTTCAAGAATGAAATAACCTCTTTGTATTCCTCTTTCTTCTGCTCTGTGGTTTTTACACTGCCTTTCTTGCGACCTAACTTGCCACCATTTGCAATGTAACTCTCACGACCCGAATTGAGTCTGTAAACGATGTTAGAACGTTCGATATTCGCCATTTCAGCAAGAACAGTTACCATTATGCTGGCGATTGGATTCGCCTCTCCTGTGGCGTTCAGGGTGTAAATGCCGAGGTTTTGAATATATACACTAACACCCGCCTCGTGCAACATTTCAAGCGATTTTAGAACTTGTAGGGTAGAGCGGCCTAAGCGTGAAAGCTCAGAAAGAAGCAAAAAGTTAGCATTTTGGCTAACACAAAAATCCAAGCACTCCATTAGGACTGTTCTGTTCTCATTCTTGGTTGCTCCGCTTATATGTTCTTCGTATGTGCCAATAATGTTATAG
>JAFWZH010000061.1 GCA_017522515.1 Clostridia bacterium | reverse complement strand
TGGGGGTGAGCGTAACCTGTGGTAAGGGTGCGTAAACTCCAACGGAGTTTTCCACGCTTTCCATAGGTGGAGCGAGGGGGAAAAGGGAGAGGTGACTTTTTCTTTAAGGGAGCGTAAGCGACCGCTTTTTTGCTCTCCCTTTTCCCCCTTTATCGTTTGGAGGTGTTTTTATGCTGTCTGATAGGTCTGAATTGTTAAAACAACAAAGATTTTTATATATAAATAAAAATGCGCTGCTTAATCAGTTTTATGAGCAGATTGAGCCGTATGATTTTTATAGATACATATTTCCTGAAGGAGCGTTTGAGCGAAAAGGACATTATGAAGATAATAAACCTAATGCTATTGCTGTAACTATTGAAAAAAGGTATAAAGAAAATGGTATTGCAGTTGAGCTTAAAAGGAATGGTAAGGGTAAGAGATATACGATTACTGATAATCTTGAAGAATTGAATGAGCTTAATAAGGCTGAATTTACTATTATGTCCCCAATTTCATATTATGGTAAACAGAGAAATGCTAAAAACGCTCGGTATTTGTATGCTTTGGTGTTTGACCTTGACGGTGTGGATATGCCGCAGCTCCGGGACGTGCTTCATCAGATGGATAAAGATATTTTGCCAAAGGCTACTTTTGTCGTAAATAGTGGCACCGGATTGCATTTATATTATGTTCTTGATGAGCCTGTTCCTATGTATCCTCAAAATCAGTTGTATATGAAAGAGTTGAAATATGCTTTAACTCGGCAGATTTGGAATAGATTCACTTCTACGATTAAAGAACCGCAAATGCAGGGAATAATGCAGGGCTTTAGAGTTATTGGAACGTGTACCAAACTTGGAGAAAATTTCCCTGTTGTTGCTTATTCGGTTGGAGATAGAATTTCTTTAGATGAGCTTTTAACTTTTATTCCTGATTCAAACGGAGAACAGCAGCACGTAAAAAGTATTATGATGAAAAGCCGGTTATCAATAGAGGAGGCAAAAGAAAAATATCCTGATTGGTATGAAAAGCGGATAGTAAGAAAAGAGCGCCGGGGCAGATGGACTATAAAAAGGGATTTATACGATTGGTGGCTTAATCGAATTAAAACTGAAATAAAGGTAGGTCATAGATTTTATGGTATAATGACATTGGCTATATATGCAAAAAAGTGTTGTATCGAAGAGGGCGAGTTGATGAGGGATGCTTATTCTCTTTTAGAAATTTATGACGATATGAGCATAGAAGATATAAACCGATTTACGGAAGATGATATTAAATGTGCTTTGGAAATGTACAACGAGGATTATGTAACATTTCCCAGAGATGATATTGCAAAATTATCCGGTCTGCAGATTGAAAAAAACAAAAGAAATGGGAGAAAACAGGCTGAACACGTTAAGCTGATGAATTTTGTGCGTGATGAAATAAATGGTAACAAGAATTGGAGAGCCGGGAACGGCAGAAAAAGCAAAAAGAATGTTATAATGGAGTATATGAGAGAAAATCCGGGTATAACAAAAAAGGCAGCAATAGCAAGAGCTGTTGGGGTAGATAGAAATACGGTAATAAAATATTTTGACGAAATAGTTGCCGAGCTGCAGCAGGAACGTCTGCGATCCGAACGCATGGAGCAAATTGACCGTGACGGACATATTTCTGTTAAAATTACACCGTCACAAGAATTAAGTGATTATATTTTAGGTGAATTAAAATTATAAAATAATATTGGGAGTGTGTGTTATGGCTCATCTTACGGTTGGTATGCGATTAGAGGGTACAAAGGGAAGTATCGTAAAAGCTATGGAGTATATGCAAATGCAAGGAATTAAATTTATACAATCAAAAGGCTTTTATGGAGAAGATGAGGGAAAAGAAAAAGTAAGAGTATATACAACTGCTCTAATAGACTTCCCTCAAGATGGTGATGAATTTCTTAAAGATATTGCAAGAATAAATGCCGGTGAAAATATAAATAGTGATGAGTCTGAGGAATAGGTGTAATTATGAGTAAAACTGTAAAACAAATTGCTGATGAATTAGGTGTATCAAAGCAAGCTGTTCATCAAAAAAGAAAGAGTAAGGAACTGTCAACAGCTTTACAGCCGTTTACGTCAACTGTTGACGGTGTCGTTTACATATCAGTTGACGGTGAAAACCTTATAAAACAGGCGTTTTTGAAGAATGACCGTAAACAGGTTGACGGT
This sequence comes from Clostridia bacterium, assembly GCA_017522515.1. The sequence continues at coordinate 5,015 of JAFWZH010000061.1, read as the reverse complement.
AAGTTGTCGTCAACAGTTGACAGTTCGTTTACACCCTCGTTTACGCCTTCGGAGGATAGCGAAATTGTATTTTTAAGGGGGCAAGTGGAAAAGCTGCAGGCTGAACTTGAAAAGGAAAGAGAGCATAACAGGGAGAAAGATAAGCAGCTTCTCGAAACATTAAATAAATTAGCTGAAAGTCAGGCAGCTTTGTCTGCCGGACAAGCTGCAGATAAACAAAAGGCATTGGCTGAAAAAATAATTGAGGGTAAGCAGCAGTTTTCTGATGAGAAGTCGGGAGCTGATGTTCCGCAAAGTTTTTTAAAAAGAATTTTTGGGAGAAAAAGAGATTTTAAATAAAATATTAAATTTTCAAAATATATTGCTATTTAATAAAATTTATGATATAATAAGAACAACTTAAGAGGAATGGAGGAGATAACGATGGTACAGTATTTATCAAAGGGGCAAGGCTCATATAAAGTGCAGCAGTTGTTATATTCCTCTGTGCAAAAAATTAAATAGATGAATATTAACTGTTGAAGCATAACGTGTGAGTCAGCTCCTTTGATTTTAGGAGTTTGATTTACACGTTTTTTATTTGTTGAAGAAAGGAGAAAAAATATGGCTACATTGATACACAATTCTACACCAACTTCAAGAACCCCCACTTTTAAAACAACAGGGTGTTCCACGTACAGAAATACAACAGAAGACTTCTTTTATTCTAACAATCCTGAAGAGTTGGCATATTCACATACTGCGGATGCTGGAAAGTGGTTATGCAGAGAAACTGTGAGAGGAACGGTGCAACTCTATACATGGCATCACAACAAAGTTTCTGTGAACGGAGTGAATAAAAGTATTAATTCGACTATTTTGATATACAACCCAAATTCCTTTGCGGTTGATATTACTATATCAAACCAAGGTGTTACGAGTATGTCTTATAATACTACCGGCTTTTCCGATTATAATGCCTGGGAAAATTATGTTAATAGTAGTTCATCGGTTATAACCGTGCAATCGGGACAATACTATAATATTTTCAATAGACAAATACCATATAATTATGTTTTTGGTGTGGTTGCAAAAATTCAAATAAAAAGAAGCGGAACATCTACGGTTGCTGGTGTGACTCTATTTGATATTGCGTATGTGTCTAATTCTGCAGGAGCAACTGCATGTGCTGCGTCTACTGATCCATTAAGAAGAAGAGGGAATGGAAATGGATTTTACCAAACATTGCAGTTTGGCACATTAGAATTTGCAAATTCAACTCCACAAGCATATAAGTTTGCAGCATCGGTAGAAGGGGTTTTTGGAGGAGATGATTGTTCGGATATTATAGACGAAAGCGGGCAAGCATCAGGTCTTCTTGAGGGTGGCTTTGGACAAATATTTGTTGTAAGATTGCCTATAAAAAACAACTTTTCTACAGCCAAAACGTTTAAAATTTTTCTTGGAAGTATAGGAGGACCATCTTTCCCGTTTGCATATTTAGGGAGCGATCTTGCAAAGTATGGTCAAACGGATGCGTTTAAATATATAGATATAGTCAATCTTGGAAGTATTGGTTCGGGAGAAACCTTAACTGAGCCATTTTCTATAGTTATTCCTGCATCTGCGGCAACTCCTTATATAATAGGAGCATATCCAGTGTGAATCACAGGGGCAGTTTTTCTGCCCCTGATTTCGAGGAGAATTTTATGAAGAAAATATTTTTAGTATTGATAGTATTTGTTGTTTTAAGTAGCACAGTTATTGCGGCTGAAAATGATATAATTACATCAATATCGCCGTTTAATGTTAAAATAATTGAAAGCGGATATATCGGAAATGACACTTATCCGTCTTTATTTTATAATAATGTCGTTTATATACCAATGACATACAATGTTGGTGAAAGTGTAGGAAGAACTATTGAATGGGTAGATGGCTATGAGCAAGATGTTCTTCTGCTTACTGAAAAGGAAAGCGAAAATATTGTTGTAAAAAATACTTTAAGCGAAAATGAAATCAACCCACGAGCTGTTATTGCCGAAATTGCTGATTGCACGGTGGCAGTATGTATGGGAGAAAATTTGAATTTAATTAGAGGTACAGCGGAATATCCATTGTTAAGATACAAAGACATCATATACATTCCGCTTACTTGGGAGAATATTGTCGGGAATTTTGGATGGAGTTATACTTTTGATGAAGAAAATGGTGTAAATATAGATGCCTCACAAAGCAATATATCCGAAAAACCAGAAAAAGATATATACATCAGCGAAGATGGAAGCACAACTTGTTATATTTTAGAAAAAAGAAATTATATCGATGGTGATGGTTATAATTCGACAGATTGGATTGGGATTATTCGATGTAATTATGAAATTAAAGGAAAAGATTTGTTTGGTTCGGATATGGGAGAATTTATAATAGAAAAGGAGTTTTCTCACCCTATACAACAAGGCGATGTAAGATTTTTTAAAAACTATAAAGCAAATGAGTTTAAGGCTCCTGTACTAAAGGATAGCTGGAAATTTCTTTATGCAGCAACAACAATGATGTTGGATGCACGAACAGGGTGTATAAATAAATGGAATGCGCTTCCATCGTGGAGACAAACCGTAACAAGGAATGATGAATTTGGGATTACCTCTATAAGTATGTCAGGAACTGATTATGTTGCCGATTCCCTGGATATAATAAATGGCGAAGATTATGACATAGAACTCAAGCCGATTCCGATGCAATACATTATAAAACGTGTTGATAATGGTAAGGATGAAGTTATATTAACTTATGATGTTCCGGAGTTTCCCGATGGAAGTCTCATTGTTCCGGCTCCTACGAGCACAATAACAAAGGTTCATTTCAGTTTCCCACGATGGGACTTTAGAGATGTAAACGGAAATTATGTGCCAGAAGGGGAGTATGAGATTTCTTTAATTGTTCCCAATAAAGTAGAATATGTTGTAAATGGAGAAAATGTAGTTAATGAAAATCCCGAGGGACTTATTATAAATTCAAGGATTAAATTAGTGAAATAATCAAGATGAAGGAGAGCCTTCTGTGGCTCTCCTTTTGTAAAAAAACAAGACTTGCGTGTGATGAGCGACACGCAAGTCTTGTTTTTCTATGCAGCAGAAACACAGATTTTTAATGAGCGTGGAGTGTGTTTCTGCTGTGGCGGATTTGCAATTATAACGGTTTACCCGTATGCGTATATCGTGTACGGGTAAACCGTTATGTTATAGATTTAGTGTAATATGTTGACAAACATTTTCGATTGTGGTATAATAGAAAATGAAAAAGAGGCTCGTCTGAGCGAGGGTAAATAGTGTTTAGGCTCAGAGCGTTCCGGGAAAATTGCCGGAGGTACATTATTTTATAATGTAGAAGCCGTTTAGGTTTGATACACCTATATGATGCATGGGCTTGTCATAGTAACCTTGTGAATTGAAAAAATGTATCATTGACCTTTGTGTAAGTAATCTTTTGAAAGCACATTGTAAGCAAAAACGTATCATTGAATGTAGCCGGACATACTGACAAATTGCCGGAGAGATGCTGTACTCTACAAAAAGCCGACAGAACCTTAACTGCCGTAGAAAGTGATTAAAATAACAAATAAGGCTGCACACATAAGCAAGAAGAAAAGTGTCGGAATTTCATTCCAAATCGGTCACACATAAGACCTTAAAAAGTGTATTTTGCCGAATGCAGAGGATTTAATTCTTGCAGGAGGCGGCTTTAGCTTTAACACCATTTGAACATCAGAGAAAGGAGGTTTTTCTGATGGGAAGAAAAAACAAATCCTATTCCAAAACTCTTCATCAGCAAGCATACGATAAATTAACAAGTATGCAATCCTTTGGCGAAAGTAAAAAGGAGGCTATGAAGAACGGAACGGAGAAAGACAAAATATTTTCCTTTAACACTTACAAGAGTTATTGGAAACACATAAAATATTTTATTAAGTACGTGCAGGAAACCGATCCGAAATGCACGACAATGAAAAGTGCAAAAAAATATATAAATGAGTGGCTGCAGAAAAGAGAGGCAGAGGGATTGTCTGCTTCGACCATGCACCTTGAGGCGAAAGCGTTGGGGAAGCTCTATGGCATTAGTCCTGATGATGAAAATTATTATCAGCCACCAAAACGGCACAGGGAAGATATAAAGAGAAGCAGAGGAACGGCAAAAAGAGACCGTCATTTTTCAGAAAAAAACAATGATGAGCTTGTGAAATTTTGTAAGGGAACGGGCTTGAGGCGATGTGAGCTGTCCTCGATTAAGGGTGGAGATATAATAACCAAAACCGAAATCGAGGCGGAAATAACAAAGTTGGAGAGCATACCGGAGGACAAGCGAACGGCCGCCGATGAGAAGCAGTTAGGAATTTTGAAAGATACAAGATACTTTGAGGAAGAATATTATGTGCATATCCGAAAAGGTATAGGCAAGGGCGGCAGAGAACGGTACAGCCCGATTATTGGAGAACATCAGAAGCAGATAGCTGACAGAATTATAAAAACACCGGAAGATAAAAAGGTGTGGGAGCATATACACGGAGCAGCCGACATACACGGTTACAGAGCCGAGTATGCAACTGCGGTGTATAAAGCTCATGCAAGGGATATTAAAGATATTCCGTATGATAGAATTAACAAGGGAACAGGAAGAAAATATCAAAGTGATGTTTACACCTGTAGAAAGGACGAGGTAAAGAGAAAACTTGACAGAGCTGCTATGACAATGTGCAGTAAAGCTCTTGGTCATAACAGAGCAGAAGTTTTTGCTACAAATTACCTCAGAGGATTGTAAGGAGGTGTTGGAATGGCTGAATATGTTAAAAAAACACCCTTTGGCGGATATAAAGAAGTGCAAGGGGGATATTCAAGCTCTGAATGGGAATATGTGATATTAACCAGGAAAGAATATAACGAGCAAGAAATTGAATTGAGGGTAGCGAAAGCCGGGAAAAGTGAAGCAGAAGAAAAAGCCCGAAAAAATATAGATAGAGCAAATGTTGAAGCAAAAAG
>JAFWZH010000060.1 GCA_017522515.1 Clostridia bacterium | reverse complement strand
AGATTCCAAAGAGCAGATCACAGTGATTTTTATAGGCGGTCTCAAAATCAAACAGTCACTGCTCGACTGCTAAAACACTGTGAGGGTTCAGGCACTGCTAAAAATGACGAGAAAATATCTCGTATGTAGTCGCTTCACAAAGAATAACCGTAATCTTGATACAAGGTTACGGTTACTTTCTTTTTATAGTATAGTAAATTCAGAGGAGGGATTGTAATGAAGTTTTTGTTTTTTGCATTATTCTTTTTTGTAATCCTTATTCCCCTTGTTTTAGGAATTATTATCCCAATATACAAAGATCATAGCAAGGTGACCGGTGGTATTATTAACTATGATTCCACTATGAGAAAATTCGTATATAAAATTAATTTATCAAGCCAGGAGATCATTGACTTACTAAACACAAAGAATGATTTTGACAAATTATCTTGTGCTTTTGATTTTGAAAAGTCTGTAATAAGAATCTCTGAATATAGTTCTTACAGAGATTACTATTTTAAAATTCAAGAATGTAGCAACTTTTCTATTTTGAGATTAGAACAAGTGGCTTTGCTCGGAATGCAAAGTCATATTCCATATAAACTTAATCCGTTTATTGTCAGTAAATTACAAGCAGAAATCGTGCCTTTTTCTCAGTATTGAGCTTGTTTTAATAGCTAATTTATATAAAAACACAAAAAAACAATCGCCAAAGCTCTTCAAAAAAAAGAAAGCAGTCTCCAACATAATCTTTTACTCTTTGATTTCAACTTCAACTTCAAAGCTCTTGCCGCCGCACATCACTATAACTTTTGCCAAACCTACAATACCGGTAGGATAAACCAGACCGTTTTCGTTAATTGTAATGATTTCAGGATTAAGATTTTTGTATACAACATCATCGACAGCTTCACAAACTTCTTTTCTGCTGCAATCTGAATATGTAGCCATACCTCGAATTTGCTTTACTTCTTTGCCCGATAACGAGGGAGTATACTTTTTCTTCATAGGAACAAAGTCTATAACTTTTTTATTCGGATCATCAAAAATCACATCCGCTTTGTGGACATACACAAGAATCTGGCACCAAAAACCATCTTGACTTACGTCCACAAATGTATAGCCTTCGGTAAGTCCTGTCACAACTCCGTCAATAATTGAGATGACTGTATCATCATAATTACTGAAAAGAACACTTTTGGCAGGCTCTTTTTCATAGCATACGTTGTAAAAAACAAATTCAGGAGTTGCACAATCTCCTATATGTAGGCGCAAAAAATGAGGCTTCACCATAGTAAGATAAGTTCTGGCTGGTTTTTCTTCGCGCTTCCAAAGTATTGAATCTCTACTTATATTGCTAAGGGTATCTTCGGAATAAAAATCCTCCTCCATAACCTCAAAATCATACCTATGAATACGTGTAGCCCACTTACCCCATTTATTGCCGTAAGCATATCCCAGCAACATTAAATCCCCCGATTTAATATGATGATGATAATCTCCTGAAATTCCGCAATTATGACACATGTAACTTGTATTGACTTTTATCTCATTAATCTTTTTAAAACGCAAGCCATCATCTGACTCATGTACTGCCAGCATACTATTTTCAGAAAATCTTTTGCATGTAGATAAGGATATGAACTTTTGTAAATCCTCGCAGAAAACCACATCATAAGAATCATTTCCGGCAGTAGTCCTCCAAGAAGCAACTCCTCTGTCTACTATAGTAGCGGGCCAATCCTCTCTCGTAATATCTGCTGTGGCAACTCTTGTAGAGTTTGACAATTCGCCGTCAGAGGTGTGCGTAATCCATGTATAATAAATATACAAAACATCATCCTTAACAACAAAAGAAAACTCTCCGGCACCCCAATCTCTCCAATTCTCATCAAAATAGATAATCGGCGCCGGTTTTCCTATCCAATGACAAGTTTTACCATTTACCACACGACGTTCTCCCCAACCGTCACCCGTCCATTTTTCAAAAGGACCTGTTGGAGATTTAGACCTGCCAACAAAACCGTTGTTTCCGACTCCGCCACCATCTGCAAACACAGTTGACGTATACCCCATATAATAATAATCACCGTATTTAAAAATGGCAGGATCACAAACGGAAAACCAATCCATAGAATCAGGAGTGGGAGCCATAACGACTTTTTCGTCAGACCATGTCTTTCCACCATCCACAGATCGCCTGTATGTGAACCAATCGGCCTCAAAACAGTCTCCCGGAGATGCAAACCACGCCTCAGCAATACCATCATTACACTGTATTGTTGGTCCATATCTGTATCCCCAAGTTTGTGTGTCTCTTGGCATATATACTTCTGTGCCCTCATCAGGAAGAACTAATTTAAAATGCTTACTCATAATAATTATTTCTTTGCTGTCTCGGCAATTCCTGTAACAAGTCCTGCTAATCCTTGAATTTCTGATGGTACGATAATCTTTGTAGCCTGACCATCAGCGGCTTTCTCAAAAGCTTCTAATGCCTTAAGCTTAATTACTCCGTCGCTCGGTTTTGCTTCATTTATCATTTCAATACCTTTTGCTGTAGCCTCTTGCACCTTCTTGATAGCCTCAGCTTCACCTTCAGCTTCCAAAATTTTTGCTTCCTTCACAGCAGAAGCTCTAAGGATAGCTGACTCTTTCTCTGCTTCTGCTCGAAGAATAGCAGACTGCTTTTCTCCTTCAGCAACGAGAATAGCTGATTTCTTTTCACCCTCTGCCTGCAAAATCTTTTCACGACGTTCTCTCTCAGCTTTCATCTGTTTCTCCATTGAATCTTGTATTTCTTTTGGAGGCATAATATTTTTAAGCTCAACACGGTTGATTTTTATTCCCCATGGATCTGTTGCTTCATCAAGAACGTGTGTAATCTTAGAATTAATTACATCACGAGAAGTAAGTGTAGCATCCAACTCCAAGTCTCCGATAATATTACGGAGTGTTGTAGCAGTAAGATTTTCAATCGCCATCATAGGCTTTTCAACACCGTAGGTAAACATTTTCGGATCAACTATTCTGAAGAAAACTACAGTGTCAATTTGCATTGTAACATTATCCTTTGTAATAACAGGCTGCGGAGGGAAATCCACTACATTCTCTTTAAGAGATATTTTATTTGCTACCTTATCAATAAAAGGTACAACAAAATGTACTCCCGTGCTCCATGTTGTTTTATATGCTCCCAAACGCTCAACAACATAAGCTTTTGCTTGAGGTACAATTTTAAAGCCTCTAATAAAAGCAATAACAATTAATGCACCAACCGCAATAATAAGAATTTCAATAAATTTATCCATAATAGTTTTCTCCTCACTTAATTTAATAATTTCACTTTTAAAGTTGTGCCTTCTGAGGCAACAACAACCACCACAGTATCTACGGAAATCTCTGTATCTTCCTCGCATACAGCTTTCCAATACACATCATCAAGACGAACTTTGCCTCCGACAGAAGAAACTGCTTCTACTACAATTGCATTCTTCCCTACAGGAGAGTATTCCGCCTCTTCCCCTTTCTTAGTCATAATTTTTTCTTTGTAAAGCAATCTGAATAAGAATAAGCAGAAAAAAGATATACCAAGAAAAACAATTATCTGCACAGGTATGTTTTTTAAAAAGAATGAAACCACCGCGCTGGCAACTGCCCCCATAACAAACCAAATTGATACAAGAGCAGTAGTATTCATTTCAATAACAAGCATTATCCCGGCAACTGCAAGCCAAACAATCCAAAAATTATCTGTTATAATCTCCACGGTAAAATCCTCTCAATGTCTTTTTATTTTTGCTCCTTTTCCTGTAATGTTGCATAGTTTCTCAAAGCCTCGTCTTTTGCTTGATCCACAAAACCTTCATCTACAAGAACAGGACATTCCTCTAAATTCTTATATGCACTAATGTAAGTTTTAGTCCACTGATAATACAGATCTCCATGACCGCCCTTCATCGGCTCAATATCACGACTGTATTCTTGATTATAGTTATCTGTAAAGTGAGATTCTCCGTCTAAAACTTTACGCTGAGCAGCCCATTCATTCCACCATGTGATCGTAACAACCTTTGGTCTGTACTGGAATGCATTGTACCACTGTGTATACATAAATATGCCGTGTTCTCTGCCTTGTGCAGATTTTTTAGACATATACGATCTTTGAGCCGCAGTACAAATACACATCTGTTCTGTATATCCGTCTTTATCAGGGTTTGCTTCATTGACATGTTGCAGAAAACTCCATCTGTCCGGTCCCAAATCCGAATCAAGTCCAAATAATTCACGTACTGTAACTTCTTTATTTGGCTTAGAAGAAGGCATACTCGTTACCAAAGTAAGCGGTTTACCATCCCAGTAAACGAAGCAATCCTTCCATTTTTCTTCTGCATGAAAATCATCATACGTTTTATCTACAACCGCCCAGTCTGTACCGGACCAAGAACCACTCCAAAATACAACATATGGAGTTTTAAGACCCTCGCCTCTCATCTCTACTATTGTATTAAGAATAGCCTCACAAGGCAAAGTAACGTACTTTCTCCATTCTCCGTTCTTTGTTCTCGTCTTATCCATATTGGTGTTGTCTATAATAATAAAGTCAACTCCGGCATCAGCAAGCTGTGTCATATGAGTACGTATAACATCAACGTCGTCACTCTTATAATAACCTAAAGCCGGCTCTGCCCAGTAATGGAAAGCATTCTCTCCTCCCCAATTATATCTGCCGGTCTTTTCACCTTTTTCTAAGATCTCCGTAATATTTGGGGGGTTTTTATTATTACCCAAAACAACATTGAACCATGTAGAATAGCAAATGGAGACAATGTCCGTTTTCTTTGTGATATCAAGACCGTATGCAACCTCTGTATAATCTGCATACTTTTCATTTAAATGGTCAATATAATTTTGTCTGATTTTTGCAGGAGAACTCAAGTCCTCTCCTTTATTCTCATCTTTACAAGACACTGCAATAGATAAAGAAATACACAAAGCCATAATAAGTGCTGTGATTTTTATTCTTCTCATAAATTCACTGCTCCTTCTAAAAATATAGTACTTTTATTATTCACGATTTTGCCTCTAAAGTCAATATGTGTTATACTGTTTGAGATAAAAATTAATTAAAAGGTCAAAATTTTATGAACAACATAATTCAAGAGGATTTAAAAAAACTCCCGGAAAAACCGGGTGTCTATATTATGAGAAACAGTGAGAACACCGTTCTTTACGTAGGGAAAGCACGCGTTCTTAAAAATCGCGTGCGCTCATATTTCCAGAATATTCCTCACAGTAACAGAATTACTGTTATGATTTCACAAATAGACCATTTTGAATACATCGTTTGCGACAGCGAATACGAAGCTCTTTTGCTTGAAAACAACCTTATTAAGAAGCACAAACCTAAATACAATGTGCTTCTCAAGGATGATAAGGGTTTCCCTTATATAAAAGTAACTTCAAACGAGACCTTTCCTCGTGTTGTACTTGCAAGAAACGTACAAAAAGACGGCGCAAAATATTTCGGTCCTTACCACAGTACTTGGGCAGTAAACACAACTCTTGACGCAATAAAGAGCATAATCCCCCTGAGACCTTGCAAAAAAAACATTCAAGCAGATACAAACGACAGGCCATGTCTAAACTATCATATTGGTTTGTGCAAAGCTCCTTGCTGCGGTAAAATCTCTCCTGCGGAATACTCTGCCATGACTGAGGACGTTATTTCCTTTCTTGGAGGTCATTTTGACAACCTATCAAAAAAACTTCATCACAAAATGCTTTCAGAAGCAGAATTGCTTAATTTCGAGCAAGCAGCAATATACAGAGAAAAACTTAAAGCCTTAGAGCAACTATCAGAAAAGCAAAAGATTGTATCTGTTTCAGAGGATAATTTTGATGTTGCCGCAATAGAAAAAAACAATGTGGACGCTTGTTTACAAGTGTTTTTTGTTCGCAACGGCAATGTTGTAGGCCGCGAATTTTTTATTTTTGAAGGAGCCGGCACAGATAATGACGAGATTATTATGACTTCTTTTATAAAACAATTCTATGGAGAAAACTTTGTAATTCCCCCGAAAATTTATGTTGAGTGCGAAGCAGTAACTCCCGAAGAACAAGAGGACAGGAGTTTTTTACAACAATGGCTTACAGAAATACGAGGTGCCAAATGTGAAATAGTAACACCTCAGCGAGGAAACAAGAAAAACTTGGTAAAAATGGTAAAAATGAATGCCGGTATTGCTCTTGCAAACAAAACTGCTTCCTTCACAGAAAACGGACAAACACGCAAAGCTTTAGAAATATTGCAACAAATACTTAATCTTGATAAACTGCCGCAAAGAATTGAGGCTTATGACATATCCAATACCGGCGACAGTGAAATTAATGCGTCTATGGTAATTTTTATAGATGGCATTCCGTATAAAAAAGGCTATAAAAAGTACAACATGAAAGAAGTGCAACAACGCAACGACGTAGGTTCAATGCAAGAAGTTCTTCGCAGAAGGTTATCTGCATACAGCGAAGAAAGAGCAGGTTTTTCAACTCTTCCGGATTTAATTTTAGTAGATGGCGGTGCAGGTCAGGTAGCTGCTGCGGAGGCGGTTTTACATGAAAAAGGAATTTATTTACCCGTTTATGGTATGGTTAAAGACGACAAACACAGAACTCGTTCTCTTATTGGAAGTTTTACCGAAGGAAGCGCCTCTGTTATCGATAACAGAAACAACTATAAAGAATTTGTTTTAAAAGAACATATAGAACTTTGGCGATTCATCAGTGCAATTCAAAACGAAGCTCATAGATTTGCTATAACTCACAATCGCAATATGACAAAGAAACGATACCGACTGTCAGAGTTAGACAACATTCCGTCTATAGGAGAGAAGAAAAAATTTACTTTGCTTAAACATTTTGGCTCATTATCGGCCATTCGCAATGCTACTGAGAATGATTTATTAGCAATTAAAGGCATAAACAAAATTAATGCGAAGAACATTTATGAACATTTCCACAAGTCAAAGGAGGATAAATAATGGCTATATATACAATTTCAGATTTACATCTTTCTTTTTCTTCCGATAAACCTATGAACGTTTTCGGCGGAGCTTGGCAGAATCATGAAAAACATATAAAAGAAAATTGGCTTGCAACCGTTAAAGAAAATGACTTTGTGGTTCTTCCCGGAGATCATTCTTGGGCCCTTCGTACAGAAGACGCAGCAGAAGATTTACTGTTTATTCATCGTCTGCCAGGCAAAAAAATATTACTTAAAGGTAACCACGACCTTTGGTGGGCTACTGCAAAAAAAATGGAAGAATTGAAAAATGCAAACGATTTGAATTCCATTTTTTTCATGTACAATGATAGTTTATTATTGCCTTCCAATGGCAAAAAACATGTTATCGCAGGCACACGTGGTTGGCTTTGTCCCGGTGACAATGAATATAAGCCCTCTGAGGATAATAAAATATATCTTCGCGAGGCAGGTCGGCTTGCCTCTTCCTTAAAAAAAGCCTCCGTCCTTTTAGAAAATATTTCTACGTCAGACAGAGGTAATTTGTATGTTTTTATGCATTATCCACCTTTTAATCAGCAAAAGGATACTCTTTTTACTCAACATATAGAAAGTTCAGGAGCACTTCACTGTTATTACGGTCATATTCACGGTTTTTCCTCCGGCGATATAAAGGAAGCACGCCGCACAAATATTATATTAAAGGAAAACGGCACAAAATATTCTCTTGTTTCTTGCGATTATACAAGAAATCAACTAATCAAAGTTGCCGATTAGTCTTTTATTAATGTAGTTGGTTCATCTTGCTGTGCAACAATGTTTTTTGTTTTGCGACTTTCAGTGGGCAAAAGCAAATTTACTCCTCCTCGCAAAACTTCTACATGCATCGGAAGTTCCCCTGCATATTCTCCGTCGCAATCAAGGTGAAAAACGGTATTTTCATCGATAGCGGAAATTCTGACATCTCTGACCTGACGATATTCTACATTTTTATTATTCTTGTGAGAACCATCAAGTATCGACGTAAAGACCGGCACTGCATTTAATATGTCAAGAGATTTGATAATGCACAAATCCATATAACCATCATTGATTTTTGCATCTGCACATATTTTTGAAAAACCTCCCACACTTTTTGAATTTGCCAAAATAAAGAAATACACATCGATTTCTTCTTTAACTCCGTCTATTTCAAAAAGCAAACGCGTTGTTTTAAATCCTTTTTCTGCTATGGTTTTCATTCCGCTGGTAATATAAGCCGTTTTCCCCAACATTGTTTTTGATTCAATGCTTACGTTATGTGCCACCTCAGACAAAATTCCGCCTGCGGCAACATTCAAAAAATAATCTTTTTCATTAAAACAACCTATGTCAGTAGGCACCACATTAAAATCCTTAATGAGATAATATAAACCAATAACTGTCGGAGCAATTCCTACAGAAGTAGCAAAATCATTTGTTGTTCCCGAAGGCATTATTGCCATTGGCATTTTGCTTCCTGTTATGTAAAGCCCTGCTACAACCTCATTGACAGTTCCATCTCCTCCGACAGCTACAACAAAGTCGTAATCCTCTTTACTTGCCTGAATAGTTCTGTTTTTTGCATCATCCTTAGCCTTTGTGTAAAAAACAGTAGCCTCATCAATTACTCCATCCCTCAACAGCTCTGTAATAGTTTGTATTGCCTTCCCTTGATTTATTTGCTTTCCCGAAGATGGATTAATAATAAATAATCCTTTCACTTCAAAAACCCTCAACTTTCAAATATTTTATTCGTTTCACTTGTATTCATATTGTATTCAAAAAATGCCCTATCTCCTCCTGCTTTACCATCAGAACAGAAATAATAAATTCTTTCGCCAAACACATGAACATCACTTATTACCAATTTTTTCCTCGCATTGGCTTCATTCGACGGAATTTCAGTCACCTTGCTCAACTTTTTCTCTTCGTCTAACATGTAAAGCACAGAAACATCATTTTCCTCTCCTACAAAATATATTTTACCCTCACTTACATCAAAAGCACCTGTAACAAGTTCAATGTTCTTTCCTTCGGAATCAGAAACTACTTTAGGGAAAATTTTCTTATTTTTTTCTGCATTAAGATAATCTTCTATGTTAAAACAGTATAATAATATTTTGCCGGTAGCATCCTTGCAATCAAAAAACAACTTGTCTCTATCTATTATTAATGTATAAACTTCTTCATTGAAAAATCCATCTACTGACGGTTCTCCGTTAAACTCTGTAATATGATGCACTCCATGACCTATTCCCGAAGCAAAAAAAACATTTCCCGAAGAATGAACAGCTGTATCTACGCAGTAAAGGTTTGCGTCTGTAGAAATATCCAGTAGTAACTCAGCTTCTGAAAAGTCCGCACCGCCGGAGGGCACACAGTATATTCCGTCTCCGTTAGAAAAGTATACCTTTCCGTTATGCAGTGCCATAGCGGCACCGGGAACATTGCAAAGCGATATTTTGTTCTTACCGTCACCGTCAATTCTGTACAAATAACCATCCTTATTATTTCTATAATAAATAAATGTGCCGTCACTTAATATTTCTTTAGGAAAATCATCTGAGATTTTCACACTCTTCTTGGTTGCTGTATCAAATTTGTACATAGCATTCTCTGCGCAATAATAAATTGCACCATCCATTTCTGCCACAGCAATACTGTTATTAAATTGCAGTGTTATGTCCTCATTTGCTTCATTTTTATCTATATCACTACCAAATTTCTTTGTAATAAGCAATATACCCACAGTTATGGCCGAACATACAAATGCAACCACCAGCACAATGGCAACAATGCGTTTAAAGTTTACTGAACGTTTTTGAGTACGTTTTTCTTTTACTGTTTTAATTCGTTCAACTTCAGAATACTCCTCAAAGCCGGTTACATCCTGATCTGTAATTTCTTCCCAATAATCAGGACAATATTGAGGAGCAATTCCTTTTATATTGTCATAAACATCTTTGTTTTTTAATATCTTGTTAATTTCCGCCCTTTTTTTGCCGGTTAACGACGCTATTTCCGCTACTCCCAGTTCAGAATATATTTTTATATACACTTCCGGTGCCTGTGCCAGCTCCTTAGGAATATTCGGAATGCTTGCTGCATCTTGTCCTTTTTCTGTCTCTGCAGCATTGGCACATAACGTATATATTACATCAAAAAACCAATATTCCGCTTTTAGTTCTTCTTCAAAACGATAAGCGGAGGACTCTATTCTCCTAAAAGCCTCTGTTGCTGCTTCGATAGCTTTTTTTTCATTTTTAAAAAAACACAATGCAGTGAAGTAAAAAGGAATGCAATACTCATCATACAACTCTCTGAGAGCTCTTCTTTCTTGTTCTTCATTTGCGTGTTCTTTAGAAATTAATTGTATCAATTCTTTTATGTCTGTTCTCATAACAAACCCCTTTTTTCTTACAGTAGCGGAGCAAACAATCTCAAAACACCCTGGGCTACCTTTTTATACCAAGGCCTTTTTCGCCACTTATTATAATCAATTTCCTCACAATATTCCAATGTATTTATAAAATCATCGCGAATATCATAAACTGCCTTATTACCACATAACCTGACACCATTCTCAAAATGCAGATAGAATGACCTAAAGTCCATATTTATAGTGCCTACCACAGCCGCTTCATCATCTGAAACAAAGCTCTTTGCATGAATAAAACCCGGTAAATATTCATAAATTTTCACTCCCGCAGACATCAAGCTTCCATAATAAGACTGCGTAACAAGATGCACATACCCCTTGTCAGAAACTCCCGGTGTAATTAACCGTACATCCACACCGCTTTGAGCTGCTAATCTCAAAGCCACAAGCATTTCATTATCCGGCACAAGATATGGCGTGGTAATATATATATAATTCTTAGCCGTATTTATCATTTGCATATAAACAGCCTCAGCCTCGTTCTCCCCCGGCGTTCTCATAGGACCGTCGGAAAAAGGCTGCACAAATCCCCTCGTGTCAGCATACTTTGCACAAAAAGACTCACTTGGTGCATAATGTCGATACTCCTCATTTTGCAAACCGCACTTCTTATTATACGCACAATATTTCCACATTTGCAAGAAATTTACAGTAAGACTCCAAACACCTCGGCCGGCAAGCCTAACACCGGTATCCTTCCAATGTCCAAAAGCTTCAACAGTATTTACATACTCATCTGCTATATTGGCACCTCCCGTATATCCGATATTGCCATCAATAACGCAAATTTTCTGATGATTTCTGTAATTCATATAAAAATTATTCACAACAGGTTTAATTACATTAAAAGCTGCTGTTTTTATACCAACTTTACTAAGTTCTTTGTCAAAATGCTTTGGCAAACATGTTATGCAACCGAAATCATCATATAAAATACGAACTTCAACCCCCTCAGCTACCTTTTGCTTGAGTATGGCAAATATCTCCTGCCATAAATTACCTTCAGATAAAATATAAAACTCTATAAAAATAAATTTCTTAGCCTTTCTTATATCCTCAATAATAGCAGGAAAAAACACATCTCCCAACTCATAATATGTTACAGAAGTCTCTTGGTAAATAGGAAAACCGGCATTGCAAAGATATCTCATAATTCTTTCCTGGTTTGGAAATAACCTTTCCAATTGCTTTTCTGTTTCCTTTGCATTCCTGTATAAGGGTACCGTCATTTGAGCAATTTCCGGTAAAACTTTTTTTCTTTTTTTTGGGTAACTACCTCTCCCCCACATCAAATAAAATAAAAGACCCAACACAGGCACTAATAAAATAAATGCAATCCAAGCAATCTTGTATGAAGGATTATTGCGATTTAATACGATGCGAACAACCGCAACTGCACCAATCAGTTGAAATATAATATACGAGGTCAACACAAAAGCATTCATTCTGTAAAGAGCCCATATCAAAAATACCAACTGAGCTACAAAAATAACCGCAGCAACCAACAACCTTCTCATATCGGCTTTCCTTCGCTTGGGTCTTTTTTTTACTTGCTGCTTTATCCTGCTTATATCCTCAGTTCTGTCAACATTAGTCCCTTTACGCTTCCTCTGCACAGCACAGTCCTCCTCTTTTGTTTTTGTGTTGTACAGTATACCCTTTTATTTTAAATTTTCAAAATCACAAATAAAAGTAAACCAACCTCGCTCATTAAACATTTCTCTTGCCTTTAAAGCTTTGTCCTTTTGGTCTTTTTTAAATATGCCAAAAACAGTGGCTCCGCTCCCTGACATCATTGCAACCTCAGCGCCCGCCTCTGCAATTTCATTTTTTATACACTCTATCTCAGGAACCATGCAAAATGCCGGAAATTCCAAAACATTCTTCATTTTTTTCGCAAGCACATCAAGGCCCTTCACCATTGCATCCGCCGTTTCCTCCGCCCTTGTATGAGCCTCCAACGGAATTCTACCGCTCTCTTCTAATATGTCGTACATTTTGTATGCTTCTTTAGTGGAAACTTCCGCTCCCGAATTCACAAGCAGCAATATACCTTCTCGCAAAGGCTCAATATATTTCAACTCTGTTCCCGTTCCTGTAGCAATAGCAGCACCATATTTTAACAAAAACGGTACATCTGCCCCAATTAGTTCCCCGTATTTCTGTAGTTCCTCCAAAGAAAGTTTAAGCCCATATAATTCATTCATTCCGATAAGTACACCGGCTGCATCTGAACTGCTACCCCCTAAGCCACCGCATCCCGGCACTCTCTTATCTATGAAAATTTCTGTGCCGCAGTCAATTTGCGAAAAATCTCTCCTTAATAACTCCGCTGCCTTATAAGCAGTATTCCTTTCATCTGTAGGAACCCATTCTGCATTTGACTTAAGCAGTATTTCTTTTTTTGTCGACATTATTTTCTTTATTTCCAAAACATCATATAGTGGCAATGATTGCATAACCATGTCCACTTCATGCTTGCCATCACTTCTTACACCTTTTATGTCAAGAGATAAATTAATTTTACAATATGCCTTTACTGTAACACTGTTTTTCATTTATGGTATTGCTCCCCGTTATTGATTTTCATTGCTCTGTAGAGTTGCTCTGCTATAATCAATCTAGTCATCTGATGTGTAAAAGTCATGGGTGACAAGCAAAGTCGCATATCCGCCTTTGACGTAACCTCCTTAGATATTCCGTCTGAACCGCCTATTACAAAAGAAAAGTCTGAACATCCCGAAACAGCTCTATCGCTAATATATTCTGCCAATTTTTCTGACGAAATCTGCTTGCCGTGCAAATCAAGTGCTACGATACAACTATTGGAAGAAATTCTCTTTAAAAGCATTTCTCCTTCTTTTTCTATACGCTTCTCCGTTTGAGGGCTGTTATCCTCCTGCACCTCTACGATGTCTATTTTTACATATTTTGACAGCCTTGTTACATAATCAGCTATGGCCTTCTGTAAATATGCTTCTTTTATCTTTCCCACACAAATAATATTAAAATGCATCATAGCTGTATAACCTCACTATAGTGTTCTCTTGATGCCACGCAAACGCGGACATCCTTTTTTATGTCAAAACCGCATTCAGCTAACGCACATTTAGTTGCTTCAAGTGCTAACTCCGGATAATTATTCTCTTGGCTTAAATGACCTAAATATATATTTTTTGTGCCATTTCTTACTAAATCTGTTACAAACACCGCAGCATTTACATTTGATAAATGTCCGTGATTACTTAAAATTCGTTGTTTAAGAGGTAAAGGATATCTCCCGTTTTTAAGCATATCAAGATCGTGATTAGACTCTATTAACGCAATGTCACTTCCAATTACATTTTTGTAAATATCTTCCGTCAAGCATCCGATATCCGTAGCAATGGAAATTTTCTTATTAAAAGCAAAGAAGGTATACGCAACAGGATCTGCCGCATCATGCGGAATGGGATAATTGCATACATCTATATCTCCGAGCGTAAAATAATTCTTCTCTATAACACGAATATTATGGTCAGACATTTTTCCCAGCTCTCGCCGCATAGCTTTCCAAGTTTTTTCTCTGGCATAAATAGGCACATCATATTTACGTGAAAAAATTCCGGCCCCTTTTACGTGGTCGGAATGCTCATGCGTAATCAAAATCGCACCCACATCCTCAGGATTTTCATTAATTTCACGAAGAGCATTTGCGATACGAACACCGCTTACTCCCGCATCAACTAAGATATGAGTGTTTTCTGTCCCTAAATATATGCTGTTACCGCTGCTGCCGCTATAAAGACTGCAGAATTTTATCATTTTTAATCGTCATCCTCCACGCGTACGATTTTTGCTCCTACGCTTTGAAGTTTACCTACGATATCATCATAGCCTCTATCAATAAATTGAACATCTTGAATCATTGTTTCGCCTTCTGCTGCAAGTGCACCAATTATCAGTGCCGCACCGCCACGAAGGTCAGGTGCCTGAACGGTCATGCCCTTAAGCATTCTAGGTCCGGAAACCATTGCCATCTTACCATTTACAGTAATATCGGCTCCCATTCTTTTAAGCTCCTCTGTATATTGAAAACGAAAATCCGTTACGCTTTCTACAATTTTACTTGTGCCTTCTGCTAACGATAGAAGCACTGTTATTTGTGGTTGCATATCTGTAGGAAAACCCGGGTATGGTAATGTTTTCACATTAGCCGCTTGAACCACCCCATTATTATATATGCGAATCCAATCCTCACCTTCCTCAACACCCACATTCATTTCTAAAAGCTTTGCTGTGAGTGATTCTTGGTGTCGTGGGATGATATTTTTTACAGTAACATTGCCACCTGTAGCTGCAGCAGCAATCATGTATGTACCGGCCTCTATTTGATCCGGTATTACGGAATACATTTCTACCCCATGTAAATGTGGTACACCGGTAATTTTAATAATATCCGTACCTGCACCCCTAATTTTTGCTCCCATAGAATTCAAAAAATTTGCAACATCAACTACATGAGGCTCCCTAGCACAATTCTCAATAACTGTTTGACCTGCAGCTTTACACGCTGCCAACATAAGATTTATTGTTGCTCCCACTGAAACCACGTCAAGATAAATGTTATTTGCATACATTAATCCTTCTTTATCATAAGTCTCCGCAGTAATTTTACCGTAAGCCTCTTCAATATCAACACCCAAAGCCTGAAAACCTTTCAAATGTTGATCAATAGGTCTTGTTCCCAGCTTACATCCACCGGGCAATGAAACAACCGCCTTACCAAATCTGCCCAAAAAGGCTCCCATTAAATAATACGAACCTCTTAATTTGCTTACTAAATCAAACGTAGCCTCGTATGTATTAATATTTGTTGTATCTATTCTTATTGTATTTTTACTTAATTTCTCTACATCAGCACCTAATCTCTTTAAGATATTCAACATAGAATGAACATCTGCAATATTAGGAATATTTTCTATTGTACAAGGGCCACCGGCTAATACTGTAGCACAAATAATGGGCAACACAGCATTTTTACTGCCGCTTACCGTTAACTCCCCATTTAACGTTTGACCGCCTGTTATCATAAATTTACACAAATCCAACACCTGCTCTGAAATGTTTTTTTGTTTCGCTTTTTGCGATTAAATAACCCAAAACAGTATATCATAAAGCATGCTATGCCGCAAGAACAAAATAGTTTTTTGAATCTCGGTTTTTTCTTTGATTTTTCTTCATCACTCTGACAAAAAGATACTATAAAATTAGTGTTGTGAAAATTTGTTAAAATACTTTTCAAACTTTCTCTCTAATATCGGCGAATACTTTTTGTTTAAAGCCTTAAAAACAAAATGTGCTACTATCTCAAAAATAATAAAAAGCAAAAAATATCCTCCAATTGTGATGACATAATATTGCCAAGGAAACGAATTTAACAAACCTATTATAATGAACAATGCCGGTACTGCTAAAAACTCAATTATATCCCATATTATCATTATAATTGTAAAAATAATATCTAAAAATTTTAACATCTTCCTCATTTTGTCTTCTCCCCGTGATAGTTAATACATGTATAATCAATATACTCGTGTCACATCAATTCTCATTTTTGCTCCCTCTCCCGCGAGCTTTATAATCACTTCTTTGTTACGAACGTCTTGTATCATAATAGATCTATCTTGATTAACATCAACAGAACAATAATATTCTCCATCAATAACGATTACAATTTCAGCATTTCCCGATTCCACATAGCTGTTAATGTTTAACGTAAGGTTATTTACTGATACTCTCGTTGCTTGAAGAATTATTACACCATGAATTTTCCCAAACGATCTGCTAATATGGTCGTAATCGTAATCCCTAAGCCTTGTTTTGGATATATTCGTATGATTTCCGGAATGCCTTTCCGACACCATAAAACTTCTGTAATTGTTGTCTTTGCTTAAAATCTCATCCCGTGTGATTTCAGTCAGCGAAAAATTCTCAAGTCCGTTTGTATCAACAAATTTAGAATCGATCGCTAGCGAAAGGGAGACAATTAGAGCAACCAAAATTGCGATAACCACAGGAATGGCAATACACAAAGCAAGCAATAATACGTTTTTAGATCTTTTGTACCCACAACTCTCAAGATATTCTCGCAAGACTTTCTTTATCTCCTCCGAATCAAACATTTCTTTTGATCCATCCAAACAATAAAAAACTGATTTGATACGGACTCCATATTGTCTGCGGTATCCGTCAAAGTTGTAAGTGGTTTCTGTATATGTTTTGTCATCCTTTAACTGCTCAATACAGCGAAATGTCGATTCTCTCTTGTGTGTTCCGCGATATTTAGTTTCAATAATTATTTTATCGCCTTCGATTGTAACAGTATATTTCTTATCACTGCCGTTTAAAGCAAGCGCACCATATAAAATCTCTTGTTTTGTCATAACGGCACCGCCTTTTTTCTCTTCGTTATACCAAAAATCAGTACTCTCCGATTCAATGAAAAATGAAAAAGTAAAAATCCGCACACATACATGTACGGATTTTTGGCTGGGATGGCTGGATTCGAACCAGCGCAATGCCAGAGTCAAAGTCTGGTGCCTTACCGCTTGGCTACACCCCAAAATATTTTGTTAGCCTCAAGATTATACTATTAACACATAATATTGTCAATAGTAAAAATAAGTGAAAATCCCACGCTTGCTCGCATGGGATTTTCATAAATACCGGCGGATACATATCTTCACAAGACGTCACCATCTAACTATTGTCTGCATCTAGGAGCTTAACTTCTGTGTTCGGAATGGGAACAGGTGTGACCTCCTCATCATCTCCACCGGATTTTCTCGGTACTCATCGTACCTTCAAAACTAAATATTCGTCATAACTACTTCAATGAGCTCAATCCTTGACGCTTTTTTTCTTTCTTGGTCAAGCCCTCGACCTATTAGTATCAGTCCGCTTAATGCATTACTGCACTTCCACTCCTGACCTATCAACCACTTAGTCTTTGTGGGGTCTTACTCTTTCGATGGGATATCTCATCTTGGGGTCGGTTTCACGCTTAGATGCTTTCAGCGTTTATCCTATCCGAACTCGGCTACCCAGCTGTGCTCCTGGTGAAACAACTGGTGCACCGGAGGTTCGTCCATCCCGGTCCTCTCGTACTAAGGACAGATCCCCTCAAATATCCTGCGCCCACGACAGATAGGGACCGAACTGTCTCGCGACGTTCTGAACCCAGCTCGCGT
>JAFWZH010000009.1 GCA_017522515.1 Clostridia bacterium | reverse complement strand
TAAGCCGATTTATGCTTATCTTTGCATCGTTGAAATTCACATGTGCACGTAACGTGTTTCTGAAATAAGGTGAATTCTTTTGTAGATTAAACGTGCCAGTCTCGTGGCTTTTTTATAGTAGCCAAAGGCAAAGCGTTAAGATACAAGTGCTTACAAGGATACATCAATCCCTGGTGGCACCACTTGAAAATCAAGCAGTTACAGTAAAATGTAGCTGCTTTTTTTGTTGCGTTTTTGAGTATTTTTTGGTGCAAAGTTAAACCGTGAGTTAAACCAAAAATCGCTGTTCAGAGGTGTTGTGAGGCGGTTTTTGCTATTTTTCTCAGTTTTTCAAAATTGAGCAAAGTTAAACCGCAAATAATGTCCTACAATATCCTACGAAGCCGTTTTTTGTACTTTCCTGAATGCCGAGTTAAACCAAGGGTTGTGTGTGTTTAGGTTGTTTGTGTTTCAGCCGTGTCGTTTGTGTTATCGGCTGTTGGTTCTGTTGTTACTTGGGCTTTCTTCTTTGCTCTGATTCGTTGTACGAGCTCTACTACAATAGATGCTCCTACGATAATTTCTGCCACGTCTCCAAGGACGCGGATTGCTTTTAATACTTTCATTTGCTTCTTGTTTTTTGTTGTTAATACTGTGTTGTTTTCTCTATTTCTTGTGTTTGTTTGGCTTTATTTCTGTTATATTATTGATTATTACATATATAAGGGTTTGAAGGGCTGATGCAAGGAATGATTTTCGACCATTCAGAGTGCATTATGTGGGTAAAAAAGTGAGATAATGCACGATTTGTGATCAAAAACAAACAATGAAAAACCTCACTTTGACTATCCCTAGAAAAGGCTGGCACTTTTTAGAACGATTAACTAATAGAGTTTACATTACAACTGAAACGGTTTACATCAGTCTCTTTGGTGAACTGTTTTGGTTTACACCTAACCTGTTTCAGTTTACAGTGTCGTTTTTCATTTGATTGAGATGTGTGTTTGATAGCGCGCGGAATGTGCAAAAAAAAGCGGGATTCCGCTTGCTATCTTGATGTTTTTGTCTATTTTTGCATCAACCAAAAGTTATTAAATATGTTGATAGGACGAGAAAATGAGAAGAAAGAACTGTTGAGCGTGATGAATAGCGACAGCTCAGAATTTGTTGCAGTTTACGGCAGACGTCGAGTTGGCAAGACATACCTGATCCGAGAGACATTCAATTATAAATTCACATTCCAACATACCGGAATGGCAAACTCTACTTCAAAGAAACAGCTTACCAGTTTCAGAGATTCATTGATAGAGCAGGGTGCCGGCAAAGTGCCTAAGCTATCGAACTGGCTGGAAGCGTTCTCGGAGTTGAAGCGTTTCCTAAATAATTCTACCGACGAAAAGAAACTGGTATTCATTGATGAACTTCCTTGGCTTGACACGCCAAAATCCGATTTTCTGTCAGCTCTCGAATACTTTTGGAACGGATGGGCTACTGCGAGAAAAGACATCATTCTCATTGTTTGTGGCTCTGCTACGTCGTGGATAGTAGAGAAGATTATAAGCAACCACGGCGGATTGCATAATAGGCTGACAAAAAGGATAAAACTCAGTCCGTTCACATTGAAGGAGTGTGAGGAGTTTGCCCAAAACAGAAACCTCGCCTTGAACAGGACACAGATAGTTGAAGCATATATGGTAATAGGTGGGATACCCTATTATTGGAACTACATTAAAAAAGGACAGAGCATTGCACAGAATATCGATAACCTGTTTTTCAAGGAGAGCGGTGAGCTACGAGACGAATTTGATATGCTTTATGCATCACTGTTCAAGAACCCCGAAGGGTACATCAAAATCGTCACTGCACTTGGCGAAAAAAAGGCGGGAATGACAAGGAATGAAATTATAAATGCGGCAAAACTTGTAGATAATGGCACGCTGACCCGTATGCTTAACGAACTGGAATGGTGTGGTTTCATCAGAAAGTACAATTGCATTGGCAAAGCGGTAAAAGAGGCTGTATTCCAACTGATAGACAACTACACATTGTTCTATTTCCAGTTTATCGCTATGAACAAACAGAACGATGAACATTTTTGGTCAATCTCACTCAATTCGCCAACATATCATACATGGTCGGGCTTGGCATATGAGCGTATATGCTTGCAACATATTCAATCCATCAAGAACGCTCTTGGAATTTCAGGCGTGCTGACCAATGTATATTCATGGAGGCAGAAGGCTGATGAGCAGAAAGGTTTATCGGGTACACAAATAGATTTGCTTATAGACCGTAATGACCAGATAGTAAATCTATGTGAGATTAAATACTCTAAAGCAGAATATACTATCACCAAAGAATATGAAAGCGCATTAAGGCAGAAGATTGAAGCTTTCCGTGTAGGTTCCGGAAGTAAGAAAGCAATTCACCTGACAATGATTACAACGTACGGCCTGACTGAAAATCCATACGCTCAAACGGTGCAGAATTGTATTACTATGGACGACCTTTTTCTGTCATGACCTACTATAAAGGACAAAAAAAGAAACCACCTTACTCATAACTCTTCGCTATGGGTATGGTGGTTTAATAGTTTGGTACGTTCATCAAAGGGACTAAAGCCTCAATGGTTACTTATACCTGATAGGGTATAAATACGCTTAATTATGTGTTACACCTTTTGAGCAATCTTTTGTTGCTATTGCAAACACATCCCGCACGGCACAACTATTGCTGTGCTACGTGCGACTATTGCTCAAAAGGTTGCTCTATAGTCGTAAACTCCCATTCGGGTATAATTTTATTGTTTCAGCATACATTTTATACCTGATAGGGTATAATTCATACCCAATAAGCTTGGTAGCTTTCCCTCAATAACGGGTTTTGCAACAGATTTTATTGTTAGATAGCACCTGTAAATAAAAAATAAGTGATTTATTTTGTCCTTGCCTCAGTTCGCATTAAATTTGCGGTATACGCCAATAAAATGTGTAAATAATGAAAGATTTAAATAGACTAAAAGTAGTATTAGTTGAACAAAAGAAAACCGGCAAATGGCTTGCCGAGCAGTTGGGCAAAGACCCCTCAACAGTTTCTAAATGGTGCTCTAACAAAATGCAACCATCGTTGGAGATGCTAGTGAATATTGCAAAGGTGTTAGATGTTGATACCAGAGAACTAATCGTTATTACGAAACAATAACTATGGACGGTCAATTTATACAGAGATTTGCCGCATAAAACAATGAAGAAAGAGAAAGTCGACATACTTGAAGGTAACATACCGAAGGATATTCTGGATGCATTACTTCGTGACCACACCACCCAGCGCAATATATTTTGGGCTACCAAAGATTATGAACAATGGGGAGATGGTTATGCCGAGTCTGATGAGATTACATACGAGAAAGTTTGCGATAACAATAAAATTATACCTCGCGTTTTGAAGGATAGGCTTCAGCAGACTGCTCGTTCAAGAGATATGGCAGAGGTATTTACTCCGTCTTGGGTATGCAATGCCCAGAATAATCTGATTGACAATGC
>JAFWZH010000059.1 GCA_017522515.1 Clostridia bacterium | reverse complement strand
TAAAAAGATTTGATAGAGGTAAAAAATGTCCAGAGTATCTAAAGAATATTATGAGTTAAAGAAGAAAGCAATTGTGGATGCAACATTGGAAGTATGTGAAAAGAAAACCATAAGCAGCATTACAATGCAGGATATCATCAACGCTACCGGATTAAGCCAGGGAGCGATTTACAGATATTATAAAAATATTGATGAAATCCTGGCGGATCTGCTAAGCAGAATTCATATTGAGCAATATGAATCAGTGGACCGTTTGAATGAATTTATTGACATGGAAACAAAACAAATAGTGGATTTGCACAGTCTTCCAATTACCCCTGAAACGATAGAGAGGCGAAGAAGACTTATTGCAAAGCAAATTGAATCACTTTACAATGCCTGGGCAGAAGAATTGCAGAATTTTCTGTATCCACACAAAAGGATAGAACTGGAATTTTTGATTTTGGCGGATAATTTTCCGGAAAGAGCGAGAGCAATATTTCCTAATGTGGCACCATCCAAAGACATTGACAATCGTATAGTTGATGCCTTGACAAAGGAAATTGAGGATGGGGTTATAACCCCTAAAATTTCTCTCGAAGAATTTATGGAATATAATGCCTCTGTTTTTGAGGGGATTGTAGGAAGAGCAATTTCAGAAAACTGTTTAAAACGAAACAGAGATTTTGATGAAAGTAATAGTTATGACATTAAAAAACGATTTGAAACTTTTGCGCGTTCAAGCCTAATGTTTTTAGGAATTGATGAATTTTTAGATTGAGGTATATAGCATGAAGAAAAAAATATTGAAAATCACTTGTATTTTTTTGCTAATGGCAGTGATAACATTTGTTATATTTCTTTTGTGTTTTTTCCAGGAAATAAGAACAATAAAATGTCTTAAGACCTATGATGTAAAAGACCTATATAGTCTAAATTATTATGCTGATTATGGATTTGATGAGTTTATAAAAGTAGGTGCAAAGAATTGGGACGAGTGTGTGGAATATATGAAGAAAAAAATAGCAAAAGGTTTGGCTGAAAGGATTGATGTTTTGGGAACCAATTGTTCATCTTTTGTAGTATATAATGAAAAAGGAGAAGTTCTGTTTGCCAGAAATTTTGATTATACATATTCGCCTGTTGTGATGACTACAACTAATCCGGAAAATGGCTATGCTATGATTGGTGCCTGTGATATGGGATTTTTGAGATTTGCAAAAGAGGGAGAGATTAAGGCACATAGACTCAATCTGACCAATGCAACGGTGTTGTACTGTCCATATTTTACTACCGATGGTATGAATGAATATGGATTGGCTATGTCTGTTCTCGACTGTGGTTATGCTAAGATTTCAACAATTGAAGACGCTCCTACATTGACGACTTGTTCGATGATCCGTATGGTGCTTGAAAATGCAAAGAACGTAGATGAAGCGATAAAATTATTTAAATCATATAATATCAGTCTTGAGAAACCTAATCATCATTTTATGATTGCGGATGCAACCGGTCGATCTGTAGTTATGGAATATACAGAAGATGGAATAGTAGCATTTGAATCTTCCGTAGTAACAAATTTTGAT
>JAFWZH010000058.1 GCA_017522515.1 Clostridia bacterium | reverse complement strand
TCCTTTTACCGAATTGGGAAAATGGTGTCCTTGTTCCCAATGGAGATATCGATGCTTATGGAAAAGCTCTCTCAAAACTTATGCAGGATGAAGATTTGCGTCGCGGTATTCAGAAAAACGGCATTGAGAATGTCAAGCGTTTCTCTGTTGAGAATAGTGTGGAGCAGTACGATAAATTGATTCGAGAAATATGTTCAAGGCCGTAGTGCTTTAATATTGATAGGTGTGTTGAATATACAACCTTAATGTTTTTGCAATAAGAATGATTTATGGTGAAATACTCTTTTGTTTTACCGGCGTATAAGGCTCGTTATTTTAGAGAGGCTATTGACAGTATTTTAAATCAGACATACTCTGATTTTGAACTAATAATTGTGAATGATTCCTCTCCTGAAGATTTGGATTCCATAGTGAATAATTATAATGATGGACGAATCCGATATTATAAGAATGATAAGAATATCGGTGGTAAGGATTTGATTGCACAATGGAATCTGTCTTTGTCGTATGCGATAGGTGAATATGTAATATTGGCATCGGATGACGATGTCTACTCTCCGTTATATCTGGAAGAGATGGATGTACTTGTATGCAAGTATCCGGAAGTATATGTCTTCCGTCCACGAATACAGATTATAGATTCCTCGTCTTCAATATTGTATCAATTCGGAACTATTCCGGAAAATGTTGGTCAAATTGAATATATATATCATTGGATGCGCGGTTGTGTCGGTTCCGGAATAGGTCACTTTATATTCAACAGAGAGGCGTTGGTTAGTCAGGGTGGATTCTTTAGTTTGCCATTAGCTTGGGGCAGTGATGATGTAACAGTTATCAATATGGCAAAATACGGAATTGTTTTTTCTCCACACATACTGTTTTCGTTCAGAAAATCAGGCATAAATATTACTTCAAAAACAAACGATGTTGTTACATTGAGGAAAAAATGGCAATCATACAAGATTTTTGAAGTCTGGTTGGAAGAACTCGTTGGCACACTTGGTGAAGGCATTGATGACAAAAACGATTTCTATAATTATATAAAACGTAATTATAAAGAAACATTTATGGCAGGATTGGTTGTTGGTATGTTGAAATCCTCATCGGTGCATGCTATCCTCAATAATCTAAAATACTATTTCCGATTAAGATGTGTGCCTTGTTTTAAAGGTTGCTTTTGGCTACTCAGAGAACTTATCGGGAGAATATCCTTTCCGTTTAAAGGAAATAGTCTCATTTAAAAGTAAGTTTAATAAAGTTTTCTATATAAATAGATATTATATATAATGGCAAATATCTCTTTTCTGCTTAATCAGTTCCCGTCAGGCGGCGTAGAACGTGTAACTATAAATATCATTCCTCATTTGACAGCGAGAGGACATCGTGTGTTTATATTTGCTCACGAAGTGAATCAACAGCATCTTTCTAATTTTAATCTTTCTGTTGAATATATATTGATACCGTATGAGCATTGGAGAAATGAGAATAAAGATTTTATTGAGAAGGCTGTAAAGGAATATAGTATTGATCTGTTTTTTGCCCCGGTTGTTTCTCCTGATTACATTTTTCGTTTAAAAGAGAAAAATTTGTGTAAAGTATGTTATGTGTCACATGGTTCTCCGTTTTATGAGGTAAAGGAATTGGCGTACGAAATACATCTGCGATGGAAATTGCCGAAAAGGTCTCTTAGGCGTTTGATGTGGTTGGTCGTTGATACACTACGATTGAAATTAGGATTTTGTTACAAAGATGTTGTCGGAAGATATAAAAAGCGCTATGATGAATTAGATGCATATGGTGTCTTGTTTGAAAAATATGCAGAAATTATAGCCCGTAAAATTGGTGTTGGTAATTCCGGAACCAAATTCTTTACGCTTTCTAATTCATTACCTCAAAAATCAGATATTGAAATGTTCTCACAACGTAAAAAACAGATAATATATGTGGGACGATTGACGTATTTGGATAAAAGGGTAGATCGATTGTTGCAGGTTTGGAAAAAGATATATAATGAATTCCCGGAGTGGAAATTGATTATTATCGGTAGCGGTCCGGAAGAAAAAAACCTCAAACAGTATGTTGTTGAAAATAGTCTGTCTCGCGTGGAATTTATAGATTTTACATCAACTCCGGAACAGTATTATAAGGAGTCAGAGATACTTTGTCTTACTTCTGACTTTGAAGGCTTTGGTATGGTGTTGCTTGAGGCCCAACAACATGGCTGTGCAACAATAGCGTTTGATTGCAGTTATGGTGTACGGGATATCCTTTTACCGAATTGGGAAAATGGTGTCCTTGTTCCCAATGGAGATATCGATGCTTATGGAAAAGCT
>JAFWZH010000057.1 GCA_017522515.1 Clostridia bacterium | reverse complement strand
TAAAGGAACGCCGAAACGGTACAAGCCTTGTCTATTTCTATGATACTACGGGCATCTGTGGCTTTAGATATCATGATTTTGCCGGAGAAAATGATACAACAGCGTATTATTTCTACCTCAAAAATCTCCAAGGCGATGTAACAGCCATTCTCGACCAAAATGGAAACATTGTTGCCGAATATCTCTACGACGCCTGGGGCAAATGCACCATTACCTATGACCCCACCGGCATCGGTGAAATTAACCCAATCCGCTATAGAAGCTACTATTTCGATACTGAAACAGGACTTTATTACCTCAATTCCCGCTATTATGATCCCAATACAGGACGTTTTATCAATGCGGATGTATATGTTTCTACCGTACATGGGATATTTGGAAACAATGTATTTGTATATTGTTTAAACAATCCTGTAAATATGCTTGATTTTACAGGTGAAGTTGCTGCTTCGGCGATTATTGGCGGAGTTGCTATTCCTGTTGTGTTTAAAATAGGTTTAGCGATAGCTGGCACATTATCAGCGATTGCATTGGTTGATGTGATTGTTGATAATCCGCCTATTGTACCAACTGTATCTTTTCCCGAAATAGGATCAAGATATAAAATTGATGCAGAGCCTAAGGTGGTTGATTTGGCACCACCTGCAATAAAAGATATCCCCAAGATACATATACACCATATTGTTGCCCAGAGAGACCATCGTGCAAGCGAGTCAAGAGCTATTCTCATAGATGTTGGAATAGATTACAAACATGATCCAATTAATCTTGTTCCTTTGGTTCAAGAATTTCATGCAAAATTGCATACTACAGCATACCACAATTATGTAACGGAAAGACTACGACTGGTTGCCGGAGATAGGGAAGGTGTAGAAAAAGTTTTGAACGAGCTTAAAACTGAAATTCTTGCACACCAGGCTGCTGGAATTAGGTGGTAATAAATTATTAAATGAAAAATTAAAGGAGGTATTTTAATATGATTGATTTACAAGCTTATCTTGAAGAAAAGGTGTGCGACATCATTTCAAAATGGATTGAAGACGATATTTATGCTGTTTCGTTTTTTGTTTATTCAAGTGAATACAATTGCGCTTTAAATGTACCCGAGTTTTCCGTTGGTTATAACACCGAAAGAGATTGTGTCGGTGCGGGGGCACTTTCAGAAGAACGTTGGAATTACGCCTTTTGGCGACAAAATGAAGTTCCGATAATTGAAAACAATGTTGAAAACAAGGGGTTAAATCTTCTTTTGGCTTGGTATAAGGAAAACGGTATTGACAATGTTGGTTATGAGGATTTGGATAACGCTTACAATGAAAAACAAGAATACATTGGTAAAGGTCCTAATGGATTTTGCGAATTGCTTTTTGAAATAGTAGAAGTTGCAAAAAAACTTCATGAGAGTGGTTTTATTAAAGATAAATTTGGAAAGGCTATACCAATTATTATTCATCATTTTGAATATCCTTGGTATATTATTGAAGCAAATAAGAATGCGAACCCCAATGGTGAGGCTGATATGTTTTTGAAAGCAATGGAAGAAATGGGCATCGTATGATTGATGTTTTATATCAATTATAAAATTTACATTAGCTACTACAGATGTATCTTATTAATTAAAAATAATCAATTTTAAAGGAGTGTCTAAAGGCACTCCTTGTTATATATATCGAAAAATACGATTTCCTCGAAAGAGTTACGAAAGCTATTGACAAAGCGGAGCTTATGACTTATAATTATAAATACGATGGATTTGGTAATATAAAAGAATGTAGACATGGTTCTGTCATAGTTGAAAATAGCTTTGATTCTTGCAACCGTCTTACTATTAATTCGGTTCAGCCCGGTGACACTGTAATTGTAACTGAGCCGATATATGAAAGAAATTCAGCA
Source organism: Clostridia bacterium (assembly GCA_017522515.1). Next base: position 73 of record JAFWZH010000057.1, on the reverse strand, counting down.
GGGGAAATTTATCCGGATAATGCTGTTACCGGAGTTAATCTTAGTGGATTTTTTTCAGTAAACTTAACTCGTG
>JAFWZH010000056.1 GCA_017522515.1 Clostridia bacterium | reverse complement strand
TAAAGGAACGCCGAAACGGTACAAGCCTTGTCTATTTCTATGATACTACGGGCATCTGTGGCTTTAGATATCATGATTTTGCCGGAGAAAATGATACAACAGCGTATTATTTCTACCTCAAAAATCTCCAAGGCGATGTAATTGCAATCTATACATTGAATGGTACAAAGGTTGCAGAGTATGCCTATGATGCATGGGGTAAGTGCACAATCATTTCCGATATAGACTGAATTGGTGTTCTTAACCCAATTCGCTATCGTGGCTATTACTATGACACCGAAACCGGGCTTTATTACCTCAATTCTCGCTATTATGACCACAATGCCGGTCGATTCCTAAATGCGGATTCTCCTGAAAATCTTGGCGCTAACGGTAGTATAATAAGTTATAATCAATATTCATATTGTGATAACAATCCTATAATTTTTGCTGATCATAATGGCAAATTTGCAATTACTGCTATAATCGTTGGTGCTTTAATTGGTGCTGCAATAGGTTTTGGTAGCACTGTAGCGGCGGATTATGCTGATGATGGTGAAGTTTTCAATGGAAGTATCAGTGCAGGAGGATATATTGCTAATACTGTTGTAGGCTCAGTGGTGGGTGGTATGTCCGGTGGAGTGGGTTCTTCGACATTTACATTGACATATCCCACTCTTTCATTGGCGGCAACAGACGCTGGCCTTGTTACTGTTGTAGGTTCTGCAACGGTAACAGTACAAGGAACAGCAGTGTTAGCAGGAGTTGCAACAATTGGAGAAATACTCCTTTTTGCCAAAGGAAGAGGCCCTCGTATTGGGCATAATCAACATGAAAAACAGATGTGGAACGAGGCAATGCGACAACTAAATATAAAAGATAAGGATTTGCGGAGAAGGTTGCATCAGGCTAACGAGAAATACCCATATGCAGAAACTTTAAAGGATTTGTTGAGAAACTTAAGAGATATATTATCCAAATGGGAGTGATTAATATTAGTAGGATTGATAAAGGAGAGGAGTATCTTAATGCATTTCCAAAATTCCGAAAATGGATAAATGAATGTGTGTGCTGTAACTGTAAAGGGTATAACCCGGATATTCCAGATCAAATTACCCATGTAGAAGGAAGTCTTGGAAGTTATTTTATTAAAAAATATTTTGCTCCATTAAGACTTGATGAAAATGGGCTTTGTGATTTGTGCGCAAAGATAAAAAACAGAATCGAGTAATAGCTTTCTAATAACATCAACATAATTTTAATACACAAAGCTTGCGGTATTATTTATACGGTGTGTATGACAGATGAATCAGCTTATCCGAGAGGATAACAAGCAGCTGAATCGTTCATATTTGTATAGATATGATAACGCAGGAAACATCATATTAAAAGACGAGCATGAGTATATTTACGGAGAAGAAACAGCAACACTTTCACGCAAGGAATATAACTATGATGATGACGGATGGAAAGATAAGCTAATATCATTCGGTGGTCAGCCAATTACATATGATGCACTTGGTAATCCATTAAGTTATCTTGGTCATAATCTTGCATGGGATAGAGTAAGACAGCTTAAAACTTTTGATAATAATACATTTTCTTACGATGGCTTTGGCAAGCGTTGTCGCAAAAATAGTGTATATTATTTATATGATGGCGATAAGCTGATAAAGGAACGCCGAAACGGTACAAGCCTTGTATATTTCTATGATACTGCGGGCATCTGTGGCTTTAGATATCATGATTTTGCCGGAGAAAATGATACAACAGCGTATTATTTCTACCTCAAAAATCTCCAAGGCGATGTAACAGCGATTCTTGACGAAAACGGGAATGTTGTTGCTGAATACCTCTACGATGCATGGGGTAAGTGTACGATAACATATGACCCTATAGGTATCGGAGAAATTAATCCTATTCGTTATAGAAGCTATTACTACGACACCGAAACAGGACTTTATTACCTGAACAGCAGATATTATGATCCTAATACAGGGCGTTTTATTAATGCTGATATTGTAATAACAACCAAACAGGGTATAATTGGTTACAATTTGTTTTCATATTGCTGTAACAATCCAATTCAGATGGTTGATAATAATGGAACCAATCCGAGTGCTGGCGCATTATGGTCGTCATCTATGTGGTGGTTGTGCAGTGCGGATACTGTACTGCCTGTTGGTGATTTGATTTATTTTGGGGTTTGGGGAATTCTGCTTATTGCAACTGTAGGAACTGCTACAGAATCTCCATCGGTGGCTATTCCTCATTTTAGATTGAATAAAAAAGAAAAAGCAGAAGAGAACATCGATGTAACTACTAATAGTCTTCCAATGCCTGATAATAGCGGCAAAACATATTATCATGGTACAACTTTAGAAAATGCAATGTCGATTATTTCTACAGGCAAAATGTTCGGCAGTGCTTTTGAGGGCGGGCATGTATTTGCATGGGAGGTTTTTCCGAGCAAACGTGCAATTTTAGCATCGGGAGCACATTTAGAAGTAATAATCTCATTTGAAACAAGTGCTTCATTTGTTATGGATACAGGAGTTAAGGATACGATTGCAAAATTATATCGTCCTGTGGTGAGCAGCAGACCTGGACCGATTACAGTAAAAAATGTATATATTGTGGAGTTTTTATGATTATGGATAATTTAAAAATAAAAGGCAATGCCTCGATATATTGTAAATCTTGTTTCTATTCAGTTAGTGACTATCTAAAAGATGATTATGAATATAGGTTTACTAAAGGTGTAAATAAACTTGTTGGTGAGATAGATTCCGGAGTTTGGGCAATTAGCTATCTTTTGTCGATGTACAAAAAGAATTCTTTGGATTTTATTTTGTATGAAGAGTTGAATATTGATGTTGATGGAAAAAAAATTCCTTTATCAGAGTTTCTTAAATATTCCTGTTATTTGGATGAATCTTATTCGTTATTTTCATCCAAAAAAACAGTTAAACAATTAGTTTCAAAAGGCTTAAAACTTAACAAACGAAAAGAGACAACCGATGATATACGAAACCTTTTTGAAATGGCGGATTTTAGATTTGAGCGCCCGTTATGTGAGGTGGGTCATGAAATTTTTAAAGGAATGGCAGCCATAGGGTATTGTTATGGAAAGGAAGTTTTTTGCTTCCCATGGCTCAGCAATATGCGTTTTGAGGCATTTCATGGACATATGACTAAAACATTGGAGGTTTTAGAATCGCTTGAAAAGATAGTTATATTACCTATGGGAAGAGGATAACATTAAAATAATCGAATAATGATTATATTTTTGAGGACAGGCTTGCCTGTCCTCATTTTATTGACAAAATTGTTGAATTATGATATAATTTCATAGGGATAGAGTTAGACAGCTCAAAACCTTTGATAATAATACCTTTGCGTATGACGGTTTTGGAAAGCGTAGCCAAAAGAATAGCGTATATTATCTTTATGATGGCGATAAGCTGATAAAGGAACGCCGAAACGGTACAAGCCTTGTATATTTCTATGATACTACGGGCATCTGTGGCTTTAGATATAATGTCTTTACCGGTGGCGTAAATTCGACCGATTACTATTTCTATCGCAAGAATCTCCAGGGCGATGTAACAGCCATTCTCGATCAAAACGGTACAGTAGTCGCTGAATACCTCTATGACGCTTGGGGGAAATGTTATATAACCTATGACCCCATCGGCATCGGAGAAATCAACCCAATCCGCTATAGAAGCTACTATTTCGATACTGAAACAGGACTTTATTACCTCAATTCCCGCTATTATGACCCCAATACAGGACGTTTTATCAATGCGGATGTATATGTTTCAACCGGACAAGATGTTATGGGTAACAATATGTTTTTATATTGCTATAACAATCCGATCAATATGCTTGATCCGAATGGTAAGGATGCAATATGGTTGCAGTATTTAGATGGCGCTGGTTATATGGGGCATTCTGGGTTACTTATACAGGATGAAGAAGAAATATGGCACTATTTCTATTGGGGAGCAGACGAGGAATCTAACTTTTTTGAAATGTTGTTTGGGGAGGCAACCCATTGGGAAGAAAAGCTTGGCACTGGTGAAATCAAAAGCACAAGAAATTTATTAGCTCTTTTGAGAAAATCACAGCACAAAAGAGCAGCAGAAGGAATAATAAATTGGTCGTACATTAAAGGTGATTTTACGAATTCATTAGATTATGTGCGTTCTATAGAAAATGATAAATATAGTTTATTATTTAGCAATTGTATGCAACAATCAGCAATTGCTTTGTTGAAAGGTAAATTTTCAGATAATGATGATTTGAATAAAAGAATTCTGTTATTTAGTGTATTGGGACTCCCTATACCTAATATAACATATTTTGAATGGGGGATGAGTTCCAGTCTAATGAAAATGGTGTCTCGAATGTTCCCGTTTTGAATGGTGATTTGATTAGTTAAAGGAGTTGAATATATGATTTCAAAAATATTTTTTAGCTTTTTTGTAGTCATACTTAGTGCTTTTGCTATTATTTATTTGTACTGTTATTATATGTATGAGCCCGAAGAGGTAATAACCGAAGTAGCCTTCTACGAAAAAGAGGACTATACGATTAACATTGTTTTTTATGATGATAATAGTATGTATGTTGACATGGATGGAAAGTACAATTATGAGTCAATGGGGTGGCATGCATATTTTATTGATGATAATACTGCAGAATTTGGAACGGCAAAAGGTGGTTTTAAACCGACGGAAAAATTGATTTTTCATGATGACTATCTAGAAGTTGTTTATACAGGAACAAATGAACTATACGATTATAGTAATTTTGGTGAATATAAGCTGATATCTTCAATAAAAATTGACTAATTGATATTATAATTAGAGTTTTTTTACTTTAGGAGACGATATGAAAAATAAAATTTTTTTAGGTATATGGTTTTTGTCATTAGGTTGTGTGGCGGTTTTTGCGTTTTATTGTGTTTTTTTACATAATCCTAATAGAACTGCAATAAATGTTTCGCTTTACGAAAATGAAGAACACTACATTGTTGTTGCTTTTTATAATTATGGTGATATAACTTTAAAAATTGAGGAAAAGGTTACCGGTTATGAAGTAACATATAATGCCTTTTATATAAGTGATAATACTGCAAGGTGCTGGCATGGTGAAAATTCAGATGCATTGTCTTACGATTTGATTTTTTCAGATTCTTGTGTTGAATTGGTTTATAATGGGACGGATCGTACTGAGGGAAAATATCAAGGGAAATATGATATTTTGAGAACCAAAAAAATTTAAAACATTGCTTCTTTTTGATTTTAGTTTTTTGTTTTCCCCAAAAGGTGATAAAATGAATATCGCACCATAATAGTATTTTTCTTAACAGATTACCTTTCACAAATTCAATGATTTTTCAGGGAGTGTCTTTTGATGCTCCTTGTTTTTTATAATTAAACAAGCATAACGGATTTAATTACGGTTTTACATATGACGGCATGGGGCGAACAAAGGATGTAAAAATCGCCGGAACAACATATTCTACAAATGATTATCTTCTCACAGACACTACAACCGTCACAACCACCTATGCCACAGGCGAAAAAATGAAGGTCGAAACCGATCGCTTCAATCAGCCGATAAAAACTACCTACATCGACGAGGACGAAAATGCCACAATTCTCTCGGAAATCGAATACGATTCTCTCGGCAGGGTAACAAAATCTATTGACAACACCACCGAAACCGAGTATAATTATAAATACGATGGATTTGGTAATATAACAGAATGTAGACATGGTTCTGTCATAGTTGAAAATAGCTTTGATTCTTGCAACCGTCTTGCTATTAATTCGGTTCAGCCCGGTGACACTGTAATTGTAACTGAGCCGATATATGAAAGAAATTCAGCAGGGGAAATTTATCCGGATAATGCTGTTACCGGAGTTAATCTTAGTGGATTTTTTTCAGTAAACTTAACTCGTG
>JAFWZH010000055.1 GCA_017522515.1 Clostridia bacterium | reverse complement strand
CCCGTATGTGGAGAAGCTGATGCCGATGATTAAATACCTCAGCGAGAAAATGGGATTCAACGACAACCTTATCAAAGCATTGTGCACTTTCAAGGAAATCCCCGTCAAAGGCAAACTCTATTCAACGATGTTTAATCAATCGTTTTCTGCCGATGGTGCGGTCTGCTCTCTCAAAGAGGACAAAGAGGGAAGATTTGACCTTAAAATCGATGGTGTTTCGCATCACTCTTGGTTCAGACGCAAAAAAGATGAGTTTATGGAAGCATTAGGGTTGCCGACAAGTAGAAGAAGCCAAAATCGAGGGCTGAAACTCTAAAATGCACCTCCAAGTCGTAATAATTTGCCTAAAACGAGCCTATTATTACGACTTTTTTGTAATTTTGCAGTTGGATAGGGGTAACTCTATCCAAGACATATGAGTTAAAAAGAAGCGTTATGCTATCTTGATACTTGGGAACGTAGGAAATTCACAAAGTATAAGTCAAGAAAAGCGTAATGGTTTCTCACGCATATAGCGTGGGCTGCTATTACCATCCCTCGACTTATACGGGTTTTCCTACGACCTCCAAGAACGAACGTGGCATTGCAGTTCCACGCTTCTTCGTTGAATAAGATTGGTCTTTGGGGGCTGGAAGACTTGGTACGGTTATGGCAGACATTAAATTCCCAGTCGTAGAACTTGAAGACAATAAATTTCAAGTTTCGGTAGATTTGAATTTGTATGCAAAAGAGGTTATTACAGCAGCCTTATACAAATTTACCCATCTCTATTTCATACATCAGGTAACTGATAGTAGCAATTCCAACTTAGTTCAAATTGTTTTTGAGTCCAAAGAGGATAATCAAGTAAATGCAGATGTTCCAAAACACTTCTGCAATGAGTTGATAGACCAGCAACTTAGACATTATACGAATAATCAATTTGGACATATTCGAGATTTGATAGTTGAAGAAGCATTCAAACCTGTCAATGTAAAACGATAAATTATGGCTTATCAACTATTGCCGTTCCGCTTTGAACGATTTAATGATAATGAATATCTCCTAACTAACGAAGTGGGAGAATATATATTCTTACAGAATGAAGACTTTTATCATCTTGTAAAAGGTGATATGGATGAACATAGTGATTTGTTTTATGATATAGCCTCAAAACAAATTGCAACCACTGATAACGTTACGGATGTAATCCCGATGCTTGCTACTAAATTCCGTACCAAGAAAAGCATATTGAGGGATTTTACATCTTTGCATATGGTTGTGCCTACTTTACGCTGTAATTCAAGTTGTATTTATTGCCAAGTTGCACGTAAGAATATGGACGACCATTCAGCAAATATGACAAAGAAAACTGCTAAGAATGTAGTTAAAACCATATTCCAATCGCCCTCGCCATTTATAAAAATAGAGTTTCAAGGTGGAGACCCCTCTACTGATTTTGAAATGGTTAAGTATATTATTGAAGAGGCTGAATGGCAGAATCTATTCAAGAAACGTGTACTTGAATTTGTTATATGTACTAATCTGACATTGCTTAACGAGGATATGGTAAAATACCTCAAAAAGCATAAATGTATGATTTCAACATCCTTAGATGGTCCAAAGGATTTGCACGACACAAATCGTCCTTTACAGAATAAAGACTTAGACCATCACGCTATATTTGAAAAGAACCTAACTATGATACGCGACATTTGGGGGGATAAAGAGTGTGTTTCCGCCTTGATGACAACATCAAAACATAGTTTAGGGCGTTTCAAAGAAATCATTGATGAGTATGTTCGATTAGGATTTAACAATATCTTCTTACGTTCTCTTAATCCATACGGATTTGCAAAGCAGTATAAAGAAAAAATTGCTTATCCCGTAGAAGAATTTATTGAGAACTATAAAGAAGGTCTTAATTATATAATTGAGTTAAATAAGCAGGGTACATTTTTCATTGAGGGTTTTGCCGCATTATTGCTTAAACGAATGTTGACCCCATTTGCAACAGGTTTTGTTGACTTACAATCACCTGCTGGCGTTGGAATCGCAGGAGCAATTTATGATTATGACGGGAATGTGTATGTCTCTGATGAAGCCCGAATGATGGCTCGTTTCAAGAATTTCTATTTCAGACTTGGAAATGTGAATGAGAATACTTACCAAGAAATGTTCAATGGTGAATTACTTCATAATATTATTTCATCCGCTTGTACGGAATGTTTACCTATGTGCTCAGAATGTGTATTCCAACCATATTGTGGTGCTGACCCCGTCCGTAATATGTCAGAGCAGGGAGATATGATAGGATTCCGTCCAACCAATGAAATGTGCAAGAAAACAAAGGCGATTATACGCTATCTGTTTGAGTTATTAAAGAGGCACGACCCTGAGATAAATAGAATATTTTGGTCTTGGATAAATTGATTTGAAATGAAACAGATTCAAGGAACATCATATAATATCAATGACGATATAATAGGAAGAATCACATTTGGGAAGAATATATTCTCTCGTTCAAATGAAATTCTTGTAAGTAATAATGTAGATAAGCCTGCATTTGGTTATTCTGCGACAATAACATCCAATAAGTCAGTTGTTGACAATAGTAAACCATATTGTATTGTTGACAATACAGATAGTTTCCACGAAGGGGATGTCGTTGTTGTCAATAATCAAGGAGAAGTTATATTTGTGTATGAGATTTCCTCAAATCATAATGCGATAATGGCGACAGAACGCTGTAATCATCGTTGTATTATGTGCCCACAACCTCCAATTGTTCAAGAAAAAGATAAAACTCCATTCAATCTGAAACTTATTTCATTATTTGACAAAGGGACTGAGGAAATTGGTATAACTGGAGGTGAGCCAACTCTCATAGGAGATAATCTTTTTGTGTTGATTAAGCACATACAGAAAGAACTTCCTAAAACTGCAATTAGTATCTTGTCAAATGGAGTAAGATTTGCAGATAAGGAGTTTGCTATGAAATTGGCAAAATGCCATCATCACGATTTACAGATAGATATCCCATTATTTTCGGATATAGCGGATGAACATAATCGAATTGTTGGAGCAAAAACATTTTACAAGACTATACAGGGATTATATAATTTAGCGTTATTCCGTCAAAGAATCGGTTTAAGGATTGTAGTCCATAAGCAAACTTATAAACGCTTGCCTCAGTTTGCGGATTTTATATATCATAATTTCCCTTTCGTCTCGCAAGTAGCATTTATGCAGATGGAAACAACAGGGTTGGCAAAAGAAAACCTCGATGAGTTATGGATTGACCCCTACGATTATAATAATGAACTGCGTGAAGCTGTTCTTCTTTTGGCTGACAGAGGTATGAAACCATATATTTATAATGCACAATTATGTGTATTACCCGAAGATATACGATGCTATGCCCAACAATCAATCTCAGATTGGAAAGATATATATCTTTCAGAATGTGACGGTTGTTTGCTAAAAGGTCAATGTGCAGGTTTCTTTGCTTCAAATAAAGAGCATCATAGTAAGCATATCAAAAAAGTAGAACATATATCCAATGATATATCGTGTTAGTTCACTTATTGTTTAATCTTAAAAAGGAGGTCTCAATGAAGAAGCTTTTGTTCTTTGCTGTCTCTGCACTTCTTGCAGGTGCAAGCTATTGTTCCTCTGTTGGCGAAAAGATTGTTGCTAAGGTTACAAACAGCGACACTCAAATCGAGCAACAACAGGAACAAACATTGGTACTTGAACAATCGTCTGCCGAGTTTAAGTTACTCGCCAGTCATAGTTCACATAGTAGCCATAGTTCTCATAGCTCACACAGCAGCCACAGTTCGCATAGCTCTCATAGTTCACACTATTCGAGTAGATAAAGAACTTGGTAAAATTAGGATGGGAGTAGATTTTTCTGCTCCCATTTTTATGCTTAATAAATAACATTCACTACCTTTGTTAAATCTTAGTAACAATTAAAACTTTATACTATGGCTAGTAAAGGATATAGACGTTTCAAAAACAGGTTGGAATATTTTAGGACGGATAGCGAAATGGCTGAAATATTGGTGTTGAATAAGGAGCTGTTAAAAGGTGAGGATTTTATATTCAAGAAAGTGGAGCCTGATAAATATCCTTTGTTAGCTAATCGTACCAATAATGCAAATAGTAGAGGGCTTGTAGTAAAGCATTTAAGAAAGACTATATATGTGGCCTTTATTAAGGATATGTATGAAGAGGTTACAGAATACATTAGATATATACTACAAGAAGGAGTTATGAATGGAGCAGACCCTAATAGGTTGGTTGGAGAACATAATGTAAATATGAAAGCCAACGATATCCTTTCAAAAGGGACAAAAAGAGAGATTGTTCAATCAATAATGGAACAAATTTTCCAACAATTGGAAAATGAAAGAAGTACCATTAATTTAATCCCTAAGATAAAAAACAAATTAGGATTAACAATAGAACAAGCCTTAATAGATGCAGCTATTCCATATTTGGAAACTCGACATATTTTTGTACATTCTGACGGGAAACCTTGCGAAGAATTTAAACGTAAATATCCTGATATAAGATTAGATGAACAAAATAGAATCGCTTTAAATTATTCTTTTGCAAACGCTGCATATAATGCAATAAATAGTCTTTTACAAGAGATAGACAATAAAATGATTGAAAAGAACTATATTTCGCCTACAGAATTATAAGAATTGTGTTATATGATTCATAATCAAATATATGCAGATGCTGTAAAAACTATAAAGGAAGCGATATTGCGTAGTCAGTATCGTGCAACATCTTCTGCTAACAAAGAACAATTGTCATTGTATTATGGTATAGGTTGCTATGTTTCTAAAAATTCTCGTGAAGGCTTTTGGGGCAAAGGTGCAATTGATTCCATTAGTCAGCAACTACAAAAAGAGTTGCCCGGACTTCGTGGATTCTCAGCTACTAATATAAAGAATATGCGTTCATTCTACGAAGAATGGTCGCCCGTTATAAATCGCCAGCCGATGGCTGACGAAAATAAAACGCTAACTGAGGTTAGCGATTTGGAGCTTAACGAGCAAATGTTGCTTATGGAAATTCGCCAGCCAATGGCTGACGAATTTAATTGGCCGGATTTTATTGCTATCGGCTTTAGCCATCATATTGAGATTATAACAAAGGCTAAGTCCTTAGATGCTCGTTTATTCTATATACACGAATCAGCCACACGCTTTTGGAATAAATATACTTTAAGAGATTATCTCAAAGCAGATTTATACAGCCATCGAGGTACGCTCCCCAATAACTTCACTGCTACAATGCCAAGTACAAAGCAGGCATTAAAGGCAGTAAACGCATTCAAAGATGAATACTTGTTGGATTTTATCAACGTAGAAGAACTTGATACACAAGATGAAGATTTGAACGAGCGTGTGCTTGAAAAGTCCATTGTGGATAACATCAAAAGGTTTATCCTGACCTTCGGACAAGATTTTATTTTCGTAGGCAACCAATACAGGTTGGAGGTTTCGGGAGAGGAAATGTTTGTAGATTTGCTTTTCTTCAATCGAGAACTTAACTCACTTGTCGCAGTCGAACTGAAATCAGGAAAATTTCGCTCTTCATACTTGGGGCAGTTAAGTACATATCTGTCGGCGCTTGATACATATGTAAGGAAACCGCACGAAAACCCCGCAATTGGCATCTTGTTATGCCGTGATATGAATCAGTCGTTCGTTGAGTTTGCTATTCGAGACTATGACAAGCCTATGGGTGTTGCAACTTATAGGGCAACAAAAGATATGCCTGAGCGATTGCGCAATGCGCTACCCGATATTGAGGAGTTAAAGAAATTGCTATAGCCATAACTTTTTAAATAAATTTAATCATCAATAAATTATGAGCGAAAAGAAAAAAGAAAATGGAAATCAAATATTGGATAATATTAGGTTCTCCACAACTAAACTTATTGTCATAAGTAACTCAGGGAAAATTAGTATTGGTACGGGTTTTTTCTTTTATTTAAGAAAAAATGAAAAGTTAGTTTGGCCATTGTTGGTAACCAATAAACATATAATAGAAGATTGGAAGTCTGTAAGTTTTAATGTATTAAAGGCAGATCAAGAAGGTAATCCTCTAATTGGAGATTCGGAAAACTTCACAATTCAAAAGTCTGATGGTTCATGGATATCTCATCCCAATGTAGATCTAAGTGTATTCCCTATTAACTCTCTAATAGAACAAAAACAAAAATCTGGCATAAATCTGTATTGCAAATTTATTCAAGAAGAGCTGATTCCAACAAAAGATAATATCAACACGATTTCATCGATTGAAGATGTTTTAATGATTGGTTACCCCGACGGAATGTCTGATAGTAAGAATAACTTGCCGATAGTTAGACGAGGTATAACGGCAACTGATTATAAGATTGATTACGAAGGGAAGAAAGAATTTTTAATTGATGCCTCTATTTTCAAAGGTTCAAGTGGATCTCCCATTTTGATATGCAATATAGGAAGCTTTAATAATGCTAATGGAGAATTATGCCTTGGCAATCGGATTAAATTTTTAGGAGTTCAATATAGAGGAGAATTTTCAAAATATCAGCAAAACATTTTTGTAAAAAACAAGGAGGATAAATTTGTCAATGCACCAGATATCCTATCAGCATACTTTAATGATTTAGGTTTCTGCGTTAAATCAGAATGTCTATTGGATTTTAAAAGCGAACTAGAAAAGGGTTAACAATTGTGGATTATGTTTGAGAGTTATTAAACCGTATACAAGTTTAGTTTATTCCATTGGCTATATACCCCAAAACGGACTAAACTTATTTTTGCGTTGGCAGCACTCAAAAAAAGATGCTGACGAAAAGAGAGAGACGCTCATTCTTCTTTTTTCGCCAGCATTTATCTTAAAAATTCAAAAAAAATGCACCAAACCTTGATTTTTGGGTGTAAAAAAGGGTGTAAATCTCGTAACTACTTGATTTACACCCTTTGCTGCGGAGAGAGAGGGATTCGAACCCCCGGAGCCTCGCAGCTCAACGGTTTTCAAGACCGCCGCAATCGACCACTCTGCCACCTCTCCAAGGGACAAAAGTACGGCAAAGATTTGAAACCACCAAATAAATTTAGAAATATTTTTCTTTATT
>JAFWZH010000054.1 GCA_017522515.1 Clostridia bacterium | reverse complement strand
TTTGTCAGTATGTCCGGCTACATTCAACGATACGTTTTGCTTACAATGTGCTTTCAAAAGATTACTTACACAAAGGTCAATGATACATTTTTTCAATTCACAAGGTTACTATGACAAGCCCATGTATCATATAGGTGTATCAAACCTAAACGGCTTCTACATTATAAAATAATGTACCTCCGGCAATTTCCCCGGAACGCTCTGAGCCTAAACACTATTTACCCTCGCTCAGACGAGCCTCCTTTTCATTTTCTATTATACCATAACCGAAAATGTTTGTCAACATATTGCACTAAATCTATAACATAACGGTTTACCCGTACACGATGTACGCGAACGGGTAAACCGTTATAATTGCAAATCCACAGCCGTATCCCACCCTCCACACTCATTAAAAAACTGTGTTTCTGCTGCATAGAAAAAACAAGGCTTGCGCGTGATGAGCGACACATAGCCTTGTTTTTATATGCAAAAGGAGAGCTATCTATGGCTCTCCTTTATCCTTGCCGAATTTAATTATCAATAATTTCAACCAAAGCGTTTTGTAGATCTATCTTGTATCTTTGACCACCTTCCGATTCATGTCTAACACAATACAAAAAATGTCCACTTACATCAAATTCAAAATCCGATAATGATAGTTTCAAATCAACAAGACCGAATTGATTTACTATATTTTTTCTGCCACCGCTTTTATAGATTATATAAAAACTTTTCGCATTCATTCTGCCTCCAGGAGCTTGTTGCCCATACATTATAATATAATTTTCATCTTCTTCTTTATACCAGCTTTCATAATAGGCTCTATTTTCTATTTCTTCCACCATTTCTTGATATGACATAAACTCAAGAGCATCATTGTTTATTCTTCCAATATTTCCATTTTCATTTAATCTTAAAAAAGTAGCAAAACACTGTTCACGTGTATACTGTCCTTGAGGCGAAAATTCTGTTTCCGAAACACCTTTCATAACATTCATAACATACATGTTTTTAACCGATGCCTTTGCCCATTCTGATATTTTTTCATAATCTGTCATTTTTGAAATATCATAATATCCCAATTTAAATCCTGTTGCATACGAAAAAAATACATTATTAAGCATCACTGCTGCTTCTTCTCTCGTTATATTAGAGAAAGGATCAAAAATTCCATCACCCCTACCTTTAACAATTCCTAATGTATCTGCATAATAAATGTAAACTGGGAACTTTGAACCGTCCAAATCTATAAATGAATCTACTTTTATTTCTAATGGATTCCCTTTTGCATCAACGTGAGTTAAACACCACATATCCATCATATCATCGATCTGCATATTATAAAGATAAGCTAAATACATAACTGCTGTTGCTGCAAATTCTTCTCTTGTTATATTTTCCTGATAATCACCTTGAAGTTCTTCTAAAACAAAGCCTAATTCTATTGCCTCGTTCACTTCATTTTCTGCCCACTCGGACATCTCAATATCTTCTGTAGATACCTGCACTTCTAAGTTATCAATATTTACTTTGTCTGTATTTTCACCAAAGTAAATATAATAATCTACATGACCATTCCCTTTTCCTTGAGAAATATAATTTATATTAACCTCCTCATTATTAACCCTTATTTTTATATATTTATTTGCATTTTCATGATCGTTGTTAACTAAATTTCCTTCATAATCTTCATTAATGAGTTTTCCAAATAAGGAATTTATTTCTGCTGTTTCGACATCTGCTCGCTGGTATATTGAAAATTCAAAACATAATCCTTCATTTCGTGTGTTCCTTATTTTTATATCATCAAAATAATTCAAATTTTCCCCATCAACAATAAATCCGTCATTTTCGTTCTTCATTTCAAGAGAAAATCGTCTAATTATATTGCCTTCCTCTATATCCTTTTCACTTAAAATTTCTTGTTCCCACAAGGCTTGATATGTATACCGAATTTCTCTGTTTTCAGGATCCCAATCCACGCTACCTAAGTTCTTCAATTCATCAAACGGGATTATTATCTTTCCGCCCATGTTATATCCTTCAACATAGTTTTTTCCCATCCTTACACTTATATCGCTTTTAAGAACTTCTCCCGCTACATTTCCAATATCGTCAACATCTGTTTGGGGATCATAGTCTGCTGTTATTTCTTTTCGGTCAGTATCAACATAATCAATCATCAATAATTTGTATGTTTCGGAATAATTCACTCTAAATTTATATTGAAGTAAATCCTCAGCCACTATCCATGTTTTTCCGTCAATGTTATATGAACGAATAGGAACATCATTAACATATGCTGTTATATCCGAATTATAGCAGATTTTACTTTCTTCCGAATATACAGCAAGGATACCCATGGATATAATCAAAACTATACTTAAAATAAATAAAATTATCTTTTTCATTTTAAAACCCCCAAAAAAGAGTGTGGCGTCAGAGAACCTGACCAAAATCAGGTTCTCTGACTTTTCTTTTTATCCTAACTTGAACACTAATCTTTTATCTTTACAACTGTTTGTACCTAACACATATCTTAATGTATCGGTTTTTGTTGTAGAAACATCCACAGAAACGCAACGCCAAGAATTGTAATATCCTGACTCGTTTCTCACGTGTGCATACTTCGTATCTGTTCCGGAATTTATAACTAAGAACTCATCTTTTTCGTTTGTATCTGTTTTTGCATAAATTTCAAAAGTAACGGATGAGTTACCTGAATTATTTACAAACTTAATTGGAATTTCATATATCACAGCCCAGTTTCCCAAATTTTGTCCGCTCGATGTCGCAGTTACATCTACCGGAGTTCCATTCGCATTGGCTAAGTGAATTGTTAATAAATCCGAATTTTTGGTTGTATTGTTTATTTTCAAATTACTAATCCCATTTGCATTGAGTTTTATGTATTTTTTCTTTCCTCCAGCTAAATCTGATGCATTAATTGTTATTGTATCAGACACCAGCTTATACCCATCGCAATATCCTGAATACTGACCGCCTGTTGAAGTTTTTTCAATTACCTCTGCAGTTCCGTCGATTTTCCATCTGGTGTTATAGATATACGCACTTACAACGGTAGGTCTCGTTACAGAAAACTCTATCAACCCACTATACAAGCCGCTATACACAGGTAATTCCTTTTCAATCCAATACGAACCGCTCTTGTCTATTGAGATAGGAGCATCGGCTGAATAGGAAAAATAATTTTTTACTGTTTCTCCTGCTACGCCTAACCAGCTTCCCATATCACTTGAATGATTGGTTCCATCTCCTCTTTTCAAAATAGTCAATTGCATCGAATTGACTGAGTCAAGATTAAAGAACTGTATTCCAAATTTGAAAGGCGGAATTGCAGTATTGGTAACTTTTGAGTCATTATATTGATACGAAAAGAACAACTGGTGTGTTCCCGCTGTTACCTGAACACTATTTAGACAAGCGTTATTTTCGTCCGCTTCTCCAAACATATTAGTTGTTAAGGCTTCGGGATAATTACAATATATAAATTTTTTTGTTTCATCTATCGAATAACTCATCGAAATTAAACTATCCGTAGATGAATTACTTAAATTTAATAAATTTCCACTTGACGATAAAATTGTAAAAGCCATAATTGCTCTCCTTTCTGTCTTTTCAATGTTGTACTTTGGGTTAAATCTATTCGTCACTTAATCATCTTTACCACCTCCCGCATCATTTTTCAATCAAATAAAAAACGCATAAACCATTCCTCTAACTTATCAGAGGTCTGACTTATGCGTTATCTGCCACTATTATTTAATTTATTTCTCCAAACATACAGAGGAATATAACATACGCCGCAATATAACTAAGTCAAACCTCTTTGCAAAATTACTTACCATTGTTATCTCCTCCTCTTCTATATTTGTTAATTGAATTATATCACATATTGGATAAAAAAGCAATAGTTTTATGGAAAATTCATACAATATTCACAATCATTTTTTTCTTCCAAATATCTTCTTAAAAAACCCTTGCGGAGCATCAGCTCCCAGCTTCTCATCAGAAAAATGCTGCTTACCCTCAATTATTTTTTCAGCTAATGCCTTTTGCTTATCTGCAGCCTGTCCGGCAGACAGAGCCGCCTGACTTTCTGCTAATTTATTTAATGTTTCAAGAAGCTGTTTATCTTTCTCCCGGTTATGCTCTCTTTCCTTTTCAAGTTCAGCCTGCAGCTTCTCCACTTGCCCCCTTAAAAATACAACTTCGCTCTCTTCCGGTGGCGTAAACGAAGGTGTAAACGAACCGTCAACTGTTGACGACAACTTACCGTCAACTTGTTTACGGTCATTTTTCAAAAACGCCTGTTTTATAAGGTTTTCACCGTCAACAGATATGTAAACAACACCGTCAACGGTTGACGTAAACGGCTGTAAAGCTGTTGACAGTTCCTTACTCTTTCTTTTTTGATGAACAGCTTGCTTTGATACACCTAATTCATCGGCAATTTGTTTTACAGTTTTACTCATAATTACACCTATTCCTCAGACTCATCACTATTTATATTTTCCCCGGCATTTATTCTTGCAAGATCTTTAAGAAACTCATCACCATCTTGAGGGAAGTCTATCAGAGCAGTTGTATATACTCTTACTTTTTCTTTCCCCTCATCTTCTCCATAAAAACCTTTGGATTGAATAAATTTAATACCGTGCATTTGCATATACTCCATAG
>JAFWZH010000053.1 GCA_017522515.1 Clostridia bacterium | reverse complement strand
TGTTTATACTTTTAAATAATCCATTTTTTGGGGATCTCTTAATAAGAGACACCCAAAAATGGATTTACCCCTGACTATTAGTGACATAATGAAATTGAAGAAGGATATTTGCTAAACAATTTTGAGCTCCTCAAATTTATACGCAAAATAAATTATCTGTTTTTAGGCTCTATTTGCAATATTTTGTGTACCTTTGCATTACGGCAAGGTGTCTCTTATTAAGAGAGGATAAAATTTGCTAAACAATTATAGTCCTTTGAGTATGATTGAATTTGCATCATCTATAATATTAGAATCTAATGATGCTAAATATATTTGAGTCGTAGCTTCAGAATCATGTCCCATTCCTTCACTAATTACAGATAAAGGAATTCTCTTACTCCTTGCTGCACTAGCCCAAGAATGACGTGCAACATACATAGTTAAAGGAACTGTAACCTTTACCATTTTAGCAACTTCCTTTAAACTCTTGTTCACTGCATACAAAGTATGTTTGTATAAGCATCTTTCATTACCAATTGAACTTTTTAGTATTGGCAATAGGTAAAGTTCCATTTGATTTTCCCATTTGTGGAAAATATCCTGCATACATTCTTCCCATTTTACATATAATTGTTGTCCTGTTTTGCGTCGTCGATAAGATAAGATTCCATTTGAGACATCCTTCTTTTTGAGATATGCCATATCTATAAAAGACATTCCACGAGTGTAGAATGAAAACAAGAACATATCACGAGCAAAGTCCAACGATGGCTGCAATGACAGATCAAGGTTCTTTATCTGCTTGATTGCTTTTAATGAAATTGCTCTCTTGATAGTTTTATCAATGCCTGTATAAACATGCTTGAATGGATAACTTTGTTTTGTTAGTTCTTTTTCAACAGCCCGGTTATAGACGGCTCTTAAAATACGCATGTAAAATGAACTGCTATTTTTGGTGACACCACGATTATGCAAGTATGATTCATACATAAGCATTAAATCAGAATCAAATTCTGCAAACAACAAATCTTTACCATTACGAAATGTCGTAAAGCTATTCAACGTTGCATGATATGTCTCTGATGTTCTATATTTACCCATCAACTTCAATTGTGCAATCTGTTTCTGCATAAACTTGAAAAAAGACTGTTCGCTTACTTCTGTTTGAAATCCCCGAACTATGTCATCCGATGTAAAAAGAGGATTGGTATATTCATATCGTGATATAAGTTTTTCAATACATGTCACATCCAATTTTACACGTTCTTCAATAGAACGCAAATAATCATATCTATCAGGACATTCAAAAACCAGTTTGCAACTTTTGTCATCCCATTCTGAATTAAAGATTCGGTAGTCCGTCTTTATCTGACGGACCACTCGTTTCTTAATCACTTGATAATAAATTGTTCCTTCTTTACCATCTATAGTAGAAGGACGAAATTTAACTTTTATAGATGTCATAGATATTTCTTGTTTAAGATTAATAGAACAAAAGCCTCCACTCAATTGCTTAAGGGAAGGCTCTTTAAATAACGGCTACGGGATATACAGCAATTGAAACTCTATTTTTCTGCGGCGTTCGATGCTGGGTATTGGCTTGCCTTTGTAGCAACGGTACGAGATATACTCCTCGTAAATATCCCTGTCACCGGATTCAATTTTCTTGATAAGGTTGCTCTTCGGGCGTTTGCCATATCCTAACAATCTGCTGTGGCCGACATTGTAAGCCAAGACCGTTAGTAGCAGAGCAT
>JAFWZH010000052.1 GCA_017522515.1 Clostridia bacterium | reverse complement strand
TTTAAGATCCCAACAGAACGTGGACAAGGAGCGGAGAACAAATTTAATAAACTGATTCTCTTGGTTGTCGATAGTGTCTTTTTTGTATTCGACTTCAATAGTTCGTGGTATGCTTGTCAAGCATGAAGGCATACCTCTTCTGTAAATCTCGGTGAGGTTTATCCTGTCATTGCTAGAAGCGATTTCTCTTATGTTCTTTCGTGTAAACCTCTTGACACCATCTATCTTACGCTGAATGTTCGAATCAGTCCATTTCCTTATTGGATTGGAAATTATCTTGTGGATAGCTTCGGAAAATGCATCGCTTTCAATCAATGATTTTACAAATGCAAAGCGTTGGTATAGGGTCTCTGCTGAACTTTGTGCATCGATCTCGAGTCTTTGAGTTACTGGCGCACCCTGCTGAAGTACAAGATCTGTATAGTACTCTGCAATATCCCCAAGCATTTGCCTATAATCTGTCTCGTACTCTGATTTCGTGCTTCTTATTTCAATATTGATATTTCCGAAAATCTCTTTTGTTGCAACGTTGAATACGCTAATTGGCAGTGTGCCTACATATATGCCGGTTGTTATTCTTCCCTCGTTCTTGTGTCTCTCCGACCTATGATGTGTGATTATTTCCTCAATGGCTTCAAGCTGATAAATGTTGCTGTCATCGCTTGTACACTCATATGTGTAAGAACAGCCTTCAACCAAATGGTATCTGGACGCATTTGTACACGACAAATCCTCCTCATACAGCTTTGCCTTTGAAGATTCTGGGTAAATGTAGAACTTAATTTCACCACATTTGCCCTTTATTGGTATTTCAAGATGTTTTTTCTCTTGCAACATCGCTTATTATGCTTCGGCAAAACTTGTGAAACCGTTGGCATAGGCCGATTCATACATCCTTAATATCTTGTCGGAACTCTCTTTGTATATTGCCTTCTCAACGTTCTCGCGCGCAATCTGCATAGTGTCCTTTATGCTTGGGTCAAAACATAGTTTCCACAATCCCTTCAATGCCGGTTCCAGTTTTTTACGTGATCCATGCAGCTTTGGTAATAATTTCTGCAGAATGGCAGCATCAAGCACTTCCTCTTTGCTCATTTTCTCTGTTGTATCATCGTTCTTGTGAGCCTGGCTAATGAAACGGAATATTTCAGTTGCTGAACGGTAACCGAATTCAGCATTCACGCTCTTTAGCTCAGTAAAGAATGCTTTAAGCGTGTCAGTCGTTGCTTGCTCGTTTTCAAACTCCTTGCAGTTTGCCAATCTGACAAAGTCAGCACCCATTTCGGCAGCCTTACTACTGATGAATGAACAATCAATCTTGCCTATACCGTCAAGGAATTTATCCATTTCATCTATTGATATTTTAAACTCAATTACATTTGCACGGTCAAGCACCTTTGGTGAGAACATATATGTTGTTTCATCAACATTTATTGTTCCAATGATAAATAGATTATCGGGCAAGCCAATTCTTTCAGGTACCTCACATTCGCAACTTTCATTCTCGTTGTTACACTCCTTCCACAATGCTATAGCTTCGTGGCTTTCCATTGCCGAAAGAAAATCGGCAAAGTAGCGCTCAACATAACTCATGTTCATTTCATCCAGAATAAGGAAGAATGGTTTGCTTGCATTATGGGGCTTGTTGGCTTCTATCAGCAAATCCAAGACACCGTTTTCGGGCTTTACGTATTCGCCAGATTTTAGAGCGTTGGGATATCCAAGTAGCGGTTCGCGGTTTGTCCAGTCTGCGCCAACACTAACTACACACATCTGTTTCTCTTTGTCCTCAACTAACGCCTTGGCAAATGCCAATGCAAGTTGGGTCTTTCCTGAACCAGCCAAGCCACTTAGTATCAGGAAACGCTTTGCCATCAATGAAAACGCAAATCTCTTTATCAAAGATGGCGAATATAATAGGCCTGTTTCGTTGATGTATTCAATTATGGAGTTGATGGAGAAAGGGATGCTTTTGTTTTTAGCACTAATTAAAGAGGCCCATTCTTCGCTTCTCTCTTTTGATTTACATTTATAAGTAACAGGTTCATCTTTATTGACAATGTGTGCAGAGAAGTGTAGCTCATCTTGGTTTCTTATTGATATGTCATGCACAAACCAGCAGCCTTCAGCTTCGCATCCAAGCTTATTTCTCATAGCGTCAATGGTTTTCTGATTCACATCTTCCCCATTAATCTTTGCATATGGAGGATAAGAAACAAGCAGTCTACCATCATGACTTTTTGATTTTTCACGAACTAGTACGAGAATGAAAGATGTTCCCTCAATTTGTTGGTCGTTAATAAATATTTTATCAAAAAGAGAGCATAAAAGTATTTCTCTTGTTTGTGAACCTGCTGATAAATCAACAATGTCTTTATTAGCTATACTTTTATATAACATTCCTGTTAGAAGTTCTAGTACTCCTGGTTTTTCATACTCTATTCGACAATGTTTAGACTTACTTTGTCCAACGGATGTAGCCCATGCAGAAGTTGCAGTTCCTCCTTCAATGCTTGAATTGAAGAAAAAAGAGGTTATGTCAATTGTCATAGCTGTTTGAATATATGATTAAATATTTTTCCCACTAAATTTACATCCCATCCATTGCCCGCACGACGACCTAGCTTGGTGTAATTTTGCGTTGGTGGAAACTTTATTTCTTGTATTTTGTCATCAATATGAAATCCCATTAATCTGAAGTGTTCGTTTAATGATAGTTTTCTTACACGCTCTTTACCATTTAATATGGGTTCTACGATTCTGATAACATTATGTTCTGGAGGGGTAATGGTCATGCATAAGCCATCAGTTCTCATTTTTTTATTATATATATCAAAACAAAGAGGCTCTTTAACGTCAAATTTAGAAACATTATGCACTACATGTAGACGTTCAATTTGAGCTTCTGAGCGATATAACTCACTATCTGGACATTTGTCAAGAAAATCTTTAATTCTATACTTGAGTTCTTCTTTTGGAGGAGCCAATGTGAATGATTCAGGAAGTGTTCCAAGATAACCAAAAATCCAAAGCCTTTCTCTTGTTTGAGGAATTCCATAGTCTTTTGAGTTTAAAACTTCGAAGCGGACATCATATCCAATTCTTTTTAATTCAGATAGGATTTTTTCAAAAGTTGGACGGTGCTTGGCTCCTTTCAGTCCTTTAACATTTTCCAAAAGTATATATTTAGGCTGCTTGTGCTTACAGATTCTTATAATGTCTCCAAACAAAGTACCCCTAATGTCTAATTCTCCAAGCATTTTACCTACAGTTGAAAATGGTTGACATGGAAACCCTCCTGTAAATAAATCAAAATCAGGCAACTTGTTTTCATCAATTTGGGTTATGTCGCCCCAGTTTTTCACTTTTGGGAAATTATATTCATATAGCTCGACTGCATCAGGGTCGAATTCGGAATATCCAATGATTTTATGTTTTACACCCGCGCGTTTTAATCCAAACGAAGCTCCGCCATAACCTGCGAAGCCTTCAAAGACACGTAGTATATTGCGTTTTGGAATTTTGTGCATTTTGCTCTATTCTATCTTATTTGTTGTTGTATAATACTCTAAATGAATATGGATTTTAAATGTATGCACCATATGTGCGACTATTTAAACAAAGTTATGAATAAAATTCTTAATTCGATTAAGATATTCGAGGATTTTGTTATATTATAATAGGAAGCAAATTTTCAATACAGGCATAGAGCCCGATTTTTTTATTAACACATAAATGTTTTACAAATGCGAAAAAGCTTTTCGTATTTTATTTGTAATAAGTCAAGATTTTAGAATTACAATCATATATTTTTTCAACATTGACATATTATATTCGCTAGTTTGATAAGTGTATAGTTTTTTATCTGAAACCAATTTACTACTTCGTAAATTCTTTTTTTATCAGATTCTTCATACCAACTAAACTCCCATTCTACACCATCATTATTGAGGATTGAATGAATATGACTAATATAAGGCATATCTACATCTGACAATGATAATCCCCACACATGAATTTTATTTGCATATTTGATGCTTTCCCAAAATGTGCAATTGTTCTCAATAATTGATTTTACATCTTTATAAAGTACAGATAATTCATTTGATGCTTCTACTAATACAGATAGTTCTTCTTGAGAATAATTTTCTTGCCAATTCTCCAATATTTTATCAGGTGTTTTATTATGGCCAAAGATAAGTTTATCATTTTTTACAGCACATCCATGAACATACAAAATATTGGATGATACTATGGCATATAGGTTTTCTAGTGTTTGAGTGTAATTAAAGTTTATAAATGCTGATTTGTTTTTGTCAATTCTAACCCTTCTCACAGGATCAGCATTTTCTAATTGAAATATCCAATTAGAAAATGCTAACTGTAAATCATTGTA
This sequence comes from Clostridia bacterium, assembly GCA_017522515.1. The sequence continues at coordinate 676 of JAFWZH010000052.1, read as the reverse complement.
TAGTCGCTCTAATGTATACCCAATTTCTCCAACTTGCTCGGTGTAATCATCCATATTCAGGACGACAGGCTCCTCCTCGTTAATACTATGGATGAACATCATCATGGGAGCATAAACATATCCTTCTAAAATAGCTTCCGTTGTAATTTCGCCTAAATTTGTTTCAAATGATGACCAAAAATCATTATGATGAAGACCATATACTTGAAAAAGCCTATTCTCCAACATTGGATTATTTACACATAGCCACTCATGGAAATCTGAATATTTGCATTGAATGTTATGGTGTATATCAAATCCATTTCCTAATATATATAAATTTTCAACTTTGTTATTCATTATGCGTAGTTTGATATGAACTGGATCAAAACAAATATGTTGCGATTTTGTTACCAAAGAAAATCTAGAGCGATACAGTCGTACTGATATTACTTTCTATAAAATAGATGAAGAACAATTCTTTATGGATTTCTTGGTCTGATTTAGGGTATTAGTGCTTTATTTAAAACTCCAAATCCTTCTACGATTCACTTTTTGAAACAGGAGTTACATAGAGTTTGTTTTCTTCAATTTTTTCTGCGCATATTTTACAATGTGTTTGATTTCCGTTGTTTTGCCTAATACTTCTTATATGTCTTTCTTGATTGTAACTTATGGTTTGTTTTAGATGAATAAT
>JAFWZH010000051.1 GCA_017522515.1 Clostridia bacterium | reverse complement strand
ATCGATTATCTCCTTAGCCGAGTGGTTCGACACCTCATTGCATATCTCGTTGAGATAACCGCTGCTGATACCCATTTCATTGGCATAGAAAAGCACCTCACGCGAAACGGAATGGGACGTTATCAGCTCTTTTATAAAATTACGGAAGAGTTCTCTTTTACGTGATATATATACACTCTTTTCGTTGCCGCCAGCATGATTCTTCCGGTTGTAGTTCTTCTGTATTATATACAGGGAAGCAACCATTTTGATAGCAACTGTCTCAAACTGTTCATAATCGAGGATACTGCCGGCATCCTTAAGCATGGCAAACATTCTTCTGGTTAGCGACAGGCTCTTCTCGTCATAGTATTGCACCGGATTACGCCTGATGAAATCGGCCTGCGAGAAATTGATTTCCTGCATTATCGGGGCAAACGTGCTTGTCGGCAATATCAGTACCGAACAGTTGAACGTTTCAGTAAAGCCGGTTATTGTAATGATATCGAACGGAAAGATTGTCAGCATGCCGTCTTTCCTCAGCTTGTATTGGGTATAGTTCAGTTCCAAATCGCATTCACCCTCTTCGCATAGAATAATGAAATGGCAATTGCACTTCGTCGGCACTATATTATGAGGGCGTTCCTTTATCTCAACAAGCATCACGCGGTCTGTATCGAAGCTCAAAACTTTATCCATATATTATATTTTGATTTTGGAACAAATGTAAATGTTTTATTTCCAATAACCCAAATACAACCGCAAAATAGGACAACAATAGAACTGATATGTACAATTCAATACAATCGGGAGGTGCTGCAGCTGCAGCACCTCCCGATTATCCAGGATATCATATTACTGGTGAACCTCACGCAAAAGGTCGTTCACAGTCTTTACAGGGTTGAAGGTAACAAGAGGAACCTCAACGAAGAGAGTATTCCAGTCACTCATGGCACCGTTCCACAAACCGGGAAGCTCCATAGCCTTCAGCTCACGGCCATTCTTAGACTTATGGGAGATGAAACCGGTGTTCTTGTCAACATACTTGGGAAGGTCGAACTTCTCACCTTTGTAGTTCTTTACAGCACATACAAGGTCAACAGGGTTGAAGTGTGTGCCGTTCTCGAACATAGACTTAGCATCGGCATTCGCCATATCTATCTGAGAGCTCTCAAGAATCTGCAGCGATACTGTACCGTCCTGGTTGTATGCAAGGAACGGACCGCCGCCGGGCTCGCCTACATTCTTCACCATACCGCACACGCGCATCGGGCGGTTGAACTTCTTGCGCAGATAGAGAACTAGGTCGCAATCCTCCATATCCTTTATATCGGAATTGCGGCACTGCAGATCCTGCTGCAGGAAGCGTATCATCTCCTCCACCTGCTCATGTGTGTATTTGCCGCTGTCGATAAGCTGCAGATACTCGAACACCTTCTGCTGAGCCTTCACGAGAATGCCGGCAAGCAGTTTCTTGTATGTAACGGTATCGGGCTTCAGGCGGTCGGGAACTACGTTGTCGATATTCTTTATGAATATTACATCGGCATCGATGTCGTTGAGGTTCTCAATGAGCGCGCCATGACCGCCTGGACGGAACACAAGAGCACCGTTCTCGCGGAAAGGAGCATTGTCGGCATCGGCCGCAATGGTATCTGTACTCTGTTTCTGCTCAGAGAATGTAATATCGTACTTCACATTGAAGAGATTCTCGTAATAGGCCTTGCGCTCGGCAACAAGCTCTTCGAAGAGAGCCTTGTGGTTAGGAGACACGGTAAAATGCAGCTTCACTACCCCATTTGTAGCAGCATAGAGCGCACCCTCGACGAAATGCTCTTCGGCCGATGTACGTGCATCACCGTCGTATGTGTGGAACTTGAGCAATCCCTTAGGCAACGAGCCGTAGTTCATACCTGTGAAATCGAGAAGGTTGAAGACAACACTCTTGTACTGGCCCTTATCTACAAGTTCCTTTACAGAAAGCTTGTTGTTCTTGATGCACATTTCGTTGAGGTCACCGTAGAAAGCAAACTTCTCGACATTCTCGAAGAACTTCTTCTCGAAATCGGTAGTCGGCACATCGTAGTCGGCACTCAAGAACGCGAACAGGTCCTTGAACATACGGCTTGCCGCACCCGAAGCCGGAACGAACTTAAGAATAGCATTGCCGCCGGCACAATAGCTGTCCCAGCCCTTAAGATACTCTTCAATCTCCTCCTGCGAAGGGTTAAGCACACCCTTGCCGATAGTAGCCGCTCCCTCCAGTTTAAGGAAAGGGAAACCGGTCTTGAATGTTTTCAACTGCTCGGCAACCTGCTCTGCCGAAATGCCCTTCTTGCTCAATAGTGCCTGGTCTGCTTTACTTATCATAATATTATGGATTAAGTTGTTTTTTCTCCAATTAACCAAAGGCTTGTCATCCCGAACCTTGTGTGAGGGATCTCTTATTCACGATTTGGTTGATTTTATATCGGACTCACATTAATTACTGCGAAAATAAAAATATTTTCCATAAATGGCAAAAAAAAGCAGATTTTTAAGCAGTAAACAAAAAAGGAATAAAAACAGTGGAGTTTATCATGACAGAAACCATGTCCAGACAGACACCAAACAACAATTACACATTGGAAGTAAAAAAAAGAATACAACCCGTAACAGGAATAATACAGAACATTTATTAGCCAAATTATTGAGTATTAAATAAACAATAGGAAAAAATAATTTTCAAAATCACTTTTTTTATATTTATTTGCAAAATAAACTTAACCATAAATTTAACATTATAAAGTCAGAAGATGACTGACAAACAAATAATAGAAGCATTGATTGCTCGGGATGAGCGAGTGACGAAGCAATTCTTTTTTGAGAACTGCCGTCCGCTTTTCTTGAGTGTCATACGTCATGTCTTTTCTTATAATGTAGATTACGATGAGTTTGTAAACGAGTTCTACCTCCACCTAATGGAAAACGATGCATACCGTATATCAGGTATACAAACGTTCGTGAAAATATGACATTTATATGATATACATCATATTGATGAGTGCTTTCCCGCAGGTACAGCCGGAAAACGCTGCTAAGCTCAGGATATATCCCATGAACATTGAACCACGTGCAGAACTGCCACGAGATATGAAGAATTATTATCATTTTGGAGAAATTTGAATTAGTTAGAAACAAGCAACATGAATAGCATAGAATTGAATATAGAAAATCAGATTCAGGTCAATCTATACTGCGAAGAACCAATAGATTTAGATTTAACACATTGGAATAGGAACACATTTGTTTTATAAAATCAACATGTATTTGTATCCATATAAAAACAATTTATATCTGATATGAAGATAAATACACATAATAAGTCTGAAAAGAAGATTGATTTGTACACAGAATCTTGTATAAATGTATTTGTAGCAGGTTCTAAAGAATTGAAAAATGAAAGAACCATTTGCCGATCTGTATGTAACTCATTACAAAATCAATGGGGAACTATTAACACAAAGACATTTGAAGACTTCCCTGAAACAATTTCAAAGAGAGGACACCAAAAGGATTACAACTCATTTATTTCAAATGAAGCAGATATAGTGATATTTATTTTTTCAGGTAAAATAGGAAACATCACACAATCTGAATTCAATCACGCATATAATTCATTTGAAAAAAGAAATCATCCAAAGATTCTCATATATATTGATAAAAAAGACTCTGATAAAAAAGAAATTATTGAATTCAAGGAAGAACTTTCACTTAAAGGGCAATATTACAAAGAATATAGTAACATTGATGATTTAGAAAGTCAAGTAGAAAAGCATCTCACGAAATTCCTTATAAACAAACTAAAAAACGAGACTTGCTTTCAGAAAACTCTTAAATTTCTTGGAGTATCTGCGTATATTGTCGGCATTTGGTTAGCGTTATCTCTATTAGGAGGTATTGGCATGTATATATATGATTTGAATATGTCTAAAAATGATTGTTTAAATTTAGCTATAAAACATCTTGAATATGAAAGAAATGGTGAATTGATTTATAATTTCCCAGATGCTACATATATATATAATTTAGATAAAAAGACATTAGATATCATTGAACGTAAAAATGAATTATCATCTGTAGCCATCTCTTTGGCAAATCTTGAGCATGTCACAATTGGAGCAACGGCATCAATGTTGTTTTCACGAGTTTTTAAAGTTAAGGTTAGAGGAAACCCTAAAGTAATTCTTGGATATGTTGCTGCTGTTACAGCAGGAGTTCTCGGCATTGGAGTAGGTTGTGTTGTTGAACAGATGTTTTTCCCACCACAATATTCTAGTCCTGTAAGGGAGTTTCTGTCTGATACTTCGAATTGGGAGATTATTGAAAAAAAGCGTAATCCATCTCATTGGTTTTAGAATGAAATCTATTTATAACTTTTTTTGCTCAATATTAATTTGGGGGGTATCAATCATAATACTTGCTGTACCATTTTTTATCATTATAGTATCTATCGTCTGGATATCATTTTGTATTGAGGCCGGGCAACTGATTGGCTTTAACCAGTATTATACAAGTAGAGATGAAGCTTCTGTAATGTGCCTTAAGGGTGATAGCTGTGTGAATATTAATAATATTCCTAAGGCATTAGACTATTACAAGTCATCATATGAGACATTCCATACCGACAGTTTGGCTGCACGGATATTATCATGTGAGCAGAGACTTGGAAATACCGAGAATGCTCTATCATGGTTGAATCTTCTTGAAAGTAGGACCGGAATGAGTGAATTTACATCTTTAAGAAAATTCCAAATACTGTTACAAGGACGTGATACGGCCAATGCAATTTCTGTTTTGGATGAAATAACAACCACTCCCCTCGAATTAAGAGAAACAAGTTTCTACCATAGTATAATAGATCTATGCTTCGAATCCGATGAGAATTATACAAAAATCGAGAATCTCTATCTGTACTATGCCGGATATTTGGAGAAGTTAATAGCTTTGAATTACCGAATAGGTCTAGCAAAGAATAATGAAGAGCTATTTGACCTTGGAACTCGATTGTTCAGATTGGCTGAAGATTTAGAAGATGATTATGAAATAATAAAAACGTATCAATATTTAACCAATAAACCTTATATATATCATGAACTGGATAAGTGTATTTACTATACAATAGGCATAAAAAATGTAAATCTTAAAAACATTGCCAATCGTGTCAGTGAATACAAATGGAGTATATTTGACAAATTGTTGATTTATAAACATTCAACAGAAGGATATGATTCTGCTTTAAAATATGCTCAGAAAATCACCATGAATAACACGTGTAATGCGGATTCATATTATAGTTATTCAAAATTTTTATTTGGAATATATTTAGGAGCCAGCAACAAGCAAGTGTTTCCAACATCATTAACACCAGATGAAATTGATGAGGTTTTTCGTAGTTCCTTTGATCCAAAGGTAAATAAAATACCTTATGCATATCTTACTGTAGGAAGAAAACCAGACATGCTTTTTATAAATAGTACAAATGCAACAAATATAGAAGGAGATAGAATAATAGATCCGATTATTGTTTTAAACTGCAATGAATGGAAATATACAAATGACAGTGTAAGTTTTAGTACGTATGTAAAAGAGAACGAAGGTAATTACAAAACGATCAAATACATAAATAACGATTTTGTTGCTGGTATATCATCTACCAATGACGACAAATTCGGATTGATTATATTGCATGTTCCATCAAACAAATATGTATTGAATCTTTTCCAAGAAGAATATAACAAACAAATAAGGTTAAAAAGCGATTCAAAAGTTTATAGTGAGAAAGAATAAAAACAAGGATAAGGTGTTAAAATACATATATAATCAAGTACAATAAAGCCCCCTGAACTAACAGGAGAATTAGTAAAAATTCCTATTTGGTATTTTGCAAGTACCAGTATCATTTTACATATCAACACATTAGAGTAAAAAAAACGAGGATTGTTGAATTTTTCAATATTAAAGTCAGCATAGAGAGGATACAAAATTAACAACTGAATGTATTGGTAGAGCAAATGGCGAATAATTTTCACGAGGTGTGGGCGCAAAGTCTTATAGAGCAAGGGTAGACTTATGGAGAAGAGCGTAGCGATGCTTTGAAACAACATCCTTGTTTGATACCTTATGAGGAACTTCCTGAGTCCGATAAGGAGTACGACCGAGATACTGCTATTGGAACATTAAAACTCATTAGTAAATTAGGTTTCAAGATTATAAAAGAGTAGCGAATACATAAGATTCAATGTCAGATCCGTCAAATCTTTTCAGATTAGCGTTTTTTCTTTTGTGATGTGATAGATATAACCGTAAGTTGTCATCTCTATAAGAAAACAATTAAAACTACTCAACTATATGGTACTTATAACAACTTGTATTTTGATTCTTTCCTATGTGATTACGGGCAAGGATATTATAAAATTTCATTAAAAGTAAACCAATACATTTTAAATGATATAATAATTATATAAATTTGTATAGCTATGGCAATGGGAACGCAAATCAGAATGTTTGAAAGACGAGGTGACAGCACTCCTCGTTATCGTATGGAACTACCGATAGTCTCACTACCTGCAGTAGAGGCTTTTGCAAAGCGATATAATATTCCGCAGGTCGAATTAACTGTGGGATATATGGACTTCTTGCGAGAGATAAGCAAGGAAGATTTGAGAACCTGGATAAAAGACGGCTATATCTCCAAGTTAAAACCTGAATTAAAATCATGGTTAGATGGAGAAAAAGAATTTGAAGTTGTTGATATTCTTTGCTATGAATGGTATTACGAATAAGAAGCGGTTTAAAAAGATTGAAACTATGAATAAGTCTCACCTTTCCAAATACATGCTTGTTGCAGATATCATTATCTGCACTATCATGTTCTTTCTCATTCT
>JAFWZH010000006.1 GCA_017522515.1 Clostridia bacterium | reverse complement strand
CTTGCAGTAAATCCAATATATTCGTATTTATATTTCCAAGTGACTTGATTACATCTGTATTGACTGATAATCCTGCCGATGTGTCATATCTCTGATAACCTTCTGTAGCAAGAATTAAATTCATTCTTTCTCTTGTTTTTGTACTGAATATATTTTTATTAAGAGCATTTCGTATATCATTATTATCCACAATTACAGCAGAATAAACAGAACGCAGAATATCCTCATCTATTATTACTCTGTGGTTAGTCAGCAATTCTGCATTCCTGTTCATACACAAAAATCTCTCATGAGTCATTATTATATGACCGCTGTATTCAACTGACTCATCCAGACTGTTGAAAAACGCTTTAAGTTGCATACGGTAAGATTCTTCACATTGAATGTTATCATATATATTGCGAAGTGTTTCCAATCCTATTTCTCCTGCACCAATGCTGTATATATGTTTAATGCATTTTGTCAATGAATCAGAGAGGACAGGCAATTCAGGAACAATACGTATATTTTTCACCCCTATTTTTAATGCCTTGGCATATATCTCCCTTGCAAGATTATGAGTCGGTACAGCTATAATAAAATTTTCCTCTGCATATTTAAGATAATTCAGATATATATTTGTCTTTCCAAGTCCTGTCTGTGCTTTTATCAGCTTCAAAACATTTTCTTGTGAATTAAGTGCAGCCTGGAAGTTTTCCGAAAGGCTTTCTTCCGCTTCTTCCAAGGAACAATACTCCTTTTTCTCTATTGGCTTTATTCCGCAATATCCGGGAGCTACCGTCAATATCATATTCTTATAATGCAGGCAATCATTACAATGGGGACATTTATCACAGGATTGAGGTTTGTAGCCCATATCTATAATAGTATTAAGTATCGGCTTCCAGCTTCGGTTATGATATGATTCTTTTTCTCTATTCTTATCAGATTCAAGAATACGCATAAATTCAGCTTTTCCCTTATCCATATTCACAAGATTTGTTGCTATATGGAATAATTCCCTGTAATAGTAATATTCCTTTCCATTAACAAAGTCGCTGTACAGCTTGCATTGCTTTTCAAGTTCAGTAAAATCAACTTTTGTAGTCTGTCTGCGTTCACATTTTCTTTTTGTATATGTCTGTTTAATTGTTGCTGTCTTCTGATTTATTTTCATTACTGGTGAACCATTTTCATTATAAGAAAAAACAGGCAATTTCCCGTTTGTTTCAACACAAAAACGCTTATCACCTTCATTATAGAACTTTGCAATTTCTCTTGTATAATGTGATTCACCATATTTATCATACATATAGCTGTTAAATGCTATTATCAGACTTTGTATGCTTATTTCTCTTGGTTCATCTGCAAGATAATAAAGTCCTTTAGTACTGCCAAAAAACATTCTTGCAAGGTCTCCGCAGCTTTTATCACATTCATTGAAAATACGCATAATCATTGCAGTTATTAGTTTTGCTGTATCAGCGTCAGTTATTACCTTATCCATAGCAAAAACCAATCTAAATTTCTCACTGTCAGGCTTCCATGAAGCTGTTCTATATGCAAAAAGCAAGGGAAGATTGTATTTTTCTGCCCTCATCTTCATATCAACAAAAGTTCCATTCTCATCTATATCAATTACAAATAACTGTTGTGCTGCAAAATTATCACTTTTTCTTGTACCGTTATAAACCTTAGGATCAAAAACACATCCATTTTCTCCTACTCGTTTAGCGATGAAATCATAAGATAGTCTATTAGCTGTAAGCTTTCTGCTTATCTCCCCTATCTCTTTGCCTGTTGGCTTTTCCTTGTATCTTTTACCATAAAATGATATGTCGTATTCTTTAAACATATAAATCTCTCCCTTTGAGTTGATTTATGGGGTTCTATAAAAACCGGAACACGAGCGGAATTTCGTATATGACAAATATCAGTTGCAAGGCGACAAACCGCAGTAATACT
>JAFWZH010000050.1 GCA_017522515.1 Clostridia bacterium | reverse complement strand
TTTTTGACCTGTTGTACTATGCGTCGTAGGTCGCTTCGCTTGCTAAGTCCCAACCTCTGTCTCAACTCGGACGGCGATACCGGAGCGTTTTTTCGGGTGAAAAATTATCGCAGAGAATTTTTTGCCCGAAAACCCTCGGCTTGAACGTGGAGGTATTGTCCCTCCGAGTTAACTTCTTGAAGGGACTTTGCGAGTGAAGCGGGATTTTCACGCTACATATACTTTTTGTAGCCCTTTCTGTCTTTCAATCATAAAAAAGGCTGTAACTTTGCAACATTATAAAATTTAGTATATGGCAGATTGGCAACATCAGACAAGAATAGATCTATCATCTTGGATTATCCATTTCGTGCATGAAAGGACACCTGAGACTAGTTATGAGGCTCTCATCAATGAAATAGCAGAAGAGGCTGAATTAGAAGGAACTACTATAGATAAGAAAAATTTTCAGTTTCCCGATTATTTTTCAGCTCCTGGTACACCTGTATATATTTTTGATCAGAGTTTTAATGATGATTGGGTATTAGATAATAATGCGACAGCGTTTGAGGTCTTACAAAGAATCGTTCATGATGGTTTTATTCGCTCTAGCTGGTCATTTAGAGGAGGTAATCCTACTATTTATGGTCCATATTCGGCTATATGTTTTACAGAAATGCCCCTATATGCATTGATTGATTATGCGAATAAAAGACAATCGGGTTCTGGGTTTGTTGGAAAATATGGAATAGCCTTTAGAAAAAAAGAATTATTTATAGCTGGAGCTAGAAATGTGATATATGGGCTTTCTGGAAGGCATAAAGAATCAGAGGCAGGAGATGCTTATTGGGAATATGGAATGAGAACACTTGCTTCAGATTGTGGCTTAGGAATTAATGAGCAATATCGCTATGTTTATACGAAATTATCCCAAGATAAAAATGTTGACTGGACTTTTGAAAGAGAATGGAGATTACCAATCAGAGATGGTCATTGGGTTGTCCCCGGATTACCATTCTTGCTAGATAGAAGCAACTATAATAACCCTATCAAAGATGCATTTGTGATTGTTGAAACAGATGAGGAAAAAGATACAATCTTAGATCAGCTTGCAAATATGTATAATTCAAAGGCTACTAATTATGGCTATGAATATGATTTAGAAATGCTTTTACGAATTGGAGTTATTTCTATTGAAGAGTTATCCAAATATGATTCTTTCTCACAAATAAAGATTGATGATATTACAAAAACACATTTTAGCAAGCTAAAATTAAAATATGTAAATGATGACGTTTATACGCTTATCGATAAAGCTCTTGAAATAGCAGGTTCCGTATTTGACACTGAATATGAAAAACAATTAGTAAATTATGGTGGGAATACATATTTCTACCCTATATCACACATGAAATTATGTACAGATGATTATACCGAAATTACCCAAGGAATGATGAATAAAGGTATTGCTTGTTGTTTCGGTGAGGGCAGATATTACATTGAGATAAATAGACCGTTTACGGGAAATGAATGTTTT
>JAFWZH010000049.1 GCA_017522515.1 Clostridia bacterium | reverse complement strand
TGCGATGCCGATGGCTTCAGTGATGTTTTCTGCATGTAACTTGTAGAAAAGATTCTTCTTGTGGTATTTTACGGTATTGACATCAATGAAGAGTTTTTCCGCTATTTCCGTATTGGAGAATCCTTTAACGGAAAGTTGCAAGATGTCTTTCTCTCTGTCTGCCAATGTTATATTGGGTTGTTCTCTCCAGCGTTTACCTTCAAAGGAATAACTATAATATGTCGAACTGTTTTTGCATGTGATAATAACATTACCCACTGTAGTTCTTGGAGACAATGAAACAGTGCAAAGTGCCAACCACATATCGCCATTGCTATTCAGAAGTATAGGCGTAAGCTTATGATGGATAAGGTGCAAATGTCCGTCAGAAGCCTTGATATGAAAATCATATTCGATAGTCATGTCAAGTTTCTTTTCCTTGGGTTGCTTGTCATAGAATTTGAATCCAGCTTCATTGATTTCAAACAGCATTTGAATTTCCTCAGCAGGAACTACATCCATATAAAAGGCATACCCCTTCTTCCTTACTTCATCAGGAGAGTATCCACATAGAAACAGCGGATTGGGAGATACATATAGGAAGTTCTTGCGATTGTAATCAATGATATACAGACTGCTATTAGTGCTGCGTGCCATAGCTTCAGCCATTGAGACGCACACTTGCAGTTGTGCATAATCACTGTCTTCAATATGAAGATCTGGATTGATAGGTCGAAAAAAACGTAACAATTCCTCTTTCACAAGTCCTTCTGTATTAAATACGAGGACAAAATTACAAATAAATATCCAAAACTACTCTATTGGGTAGTGGATAAGTAGTGATAAGTGGCGAACTTTGCAGTAGAAAACAAAAAGAAACATATAAAAAATGAATAAACTAAATATTTTTTTTCAGCATTTTATTATCTTTCTGATTGATGCAACAGTTACGGTATTCGTCTTCCAGATATTGGCACTTTTGATATCTTATTTTTACTTTTTACCTACTTTCTCTGGGCTATGTATTGTATGGATACTATATTATATCATTGCTTATTGGAGGTATGGAAGGACATTGGGACAAGCATTTTTCAATGCTGGAATAACTGCGGAAAATAAAAAACTACCGTTAGGGCTTAGGATTGTCCTTAGAGAATCGTTTACATCTTTTCCAGCGATTGTGTTGTGGGTATTGGGTTGGAATCAACTCATTATATCCAGAACTTTCTTTCTCCTTATGGGCTGCTTCATATTATTACTATTCAGAAGGAAAATATTCGGGATTGCCATACAAAATAACGAAGTTTTGCCTGAGCGTAAGCCCAAATTGAAACTGGGGTATATTTATTTTCTATTGATAATATTCGGAACTCTGGCTCGCATCTTAAACACCATAACAACCAATGATGAAATCATTTATGCCGAATCGCCACTATACGCTGCGCCCCGTCCCACATCGCACTCAGTGGAGGAATATGTAGACTTTTTAAAAAACAATCGAAAAGAGATCAACGATTATGTAATGGAACTTTTCGACAAATATGACCATGTAATATTGTGTGAGAGACATCATCAAGAGATGACTCAATATGATATGATTTTCGATTTAATTACCGACAAACGGTTTGTTGATAAAGTTGGAGTCGTGTTTACGGAAATAGGTTGCGCTGATTCCAGAAAAGCATATAAGGAATTTGCAGAAACATCATATCCTAACGATACACTTGTCGAAAAAGGGCTTGCATCATTTATGAACGAAAACCAATCCGTTCATCTTCTTTGGCCTAATACTAATTGGTTTAATTTTCTTAAGCGAATGTATTACTTCAATCATCAAAACTCGAAACAAGTAGAAATCCTTTTTGCAGACAGAAATTGGATTGATAGAGATATGTTGGAGTCCAGAGATAGTGTTATGGCTGATAATATAGTCTCCACTATATTGTCGGATAGCATACAGAAGTCTTTGATTATTATGAACTATAGGCACGCTTATCTAACACCTGGCAATTGTGGACATTATGTTGAACGAGAGTTTCCGGGCAAGGTTGCCAATATCATGATAAACTTTGCAAAACCAGACCTAATTTCCGCAATCTTAACATCTGGGGATGAAATGGTAAAACCTATTCATTATGGTAAATGGGATGTGGCTTTTGAACAATTGAAGGATTCTGATTTTGCTTTTGACTTTAGTAAATCTCCTTTTGGGGAGGACAGATTTGATCATTTTTTTCTTCCAGCAAATGCTGTAAATGCCCTTCAATATCAAGATATGTTCAATGGATTTATTTACTACAAGGCTCCTCATGAACAATACACAAGCGTGGGTTACCCTTACATATTCGATTCCGAGAATATGAACAAACTTAAGGATAGAGAACATCTGTTGAAAGGATACTCTTTGGATGCGTGGGATTTTCTAAAAGATGGATTGCATGTTACAGAAGGTAAAAAGATTTATTATAAGATATACCAAAAGGAAAATCTCGTCTTCTTGGGAATATGTATTCTATCTTTTATCTTGAATTTTATCTTTATTATATTAGAGAGGGAATATAGGCCGACTGATTTGCAGTGAATTATATCAAAACAATAACATTACAATTGGTTCTTATGACGAATACTTTTTATATAGTAGTATTGACTTTTGTTTTCTTATTGGTATCACCCAAAATGGTGGCACAAGAAAATTATCAAACATTAGTAGAGAACTGCTATCGTTCTTTGGAATTACAAGATAGTATTTCTTTTGTCGAAGCATACCCTAAACTTTGGGAAGCATATTTAAGGGAAAATGATTCTTATTATCATATAAATAAAGAATTGGAAAAAAGATATAAATTGGACCAAAGTTTACGCCTACTTTACATGGATTCCCGAAGAAAACGAGGAAACAATGATGATTTGACTCGCAAATTACGAACTTTTATAGATGAAATGGATAAAAAGAATGCTGTTTATGCAAAGTCTATATTATTAAAACACGGATGGCTTACAACTGATGAAATCAGTTCAGAAGCCAATGAGGGATTATTCATTATTGTCCAGCATTGCGCTGATACAGAAGTACAATCTTTATGTTTGTTACTCATTGATAAAATATTGGCAGAGCACCCAGAAGAACGATGGCATTATGCTTTCTTGACAGACCGCTTTGCGATGAACCAAGGTGCTGACCAAATTTATGGTACACAAAAGATAATTCAAGAAGGTTACCCATATCCAATACCTTTGAAATATCCCATAAAAGTAGATTCTTTGAGGGCAACGGTTGGATTGCCTCCTTTTTGGACTGAATTGAATGAAGAATATAATAGTGACTGGTCACTCGAAAAGTATTTATTAGAAGAAAAGAACCTTAGGAAAAGGTATGAAAATTATATTCAAAAAAACTTATTAAATAAACATATCAGATAACAGCATCAATAAATACTCTAGCACTGCAATGGCAGGATACCTTAAAAGTATCCTCCATTGCTAAAACAATCATTAGTCGCCACTTTGCTATATAGTATACTTTTACAGCTCTATAAGCCCTCATTTCGGGATAATTCCATTATCTTTGCATTCAGTATGGAGGATTTTATATGAAAAATATAGTTTCGCTTTTATAGCTATATGAGACTTTCTTTCACCGCAAATTCATGCTCAAGAAGGTAGCTATATCTTCTGCTTCTGGCATTTGAAGCGTTTGACGGATAGTGCTCTTACGTTGATAAATTGTGCGAACTGATTGCTGTGTTACAACACCAATTTCTTTTGTTGTGAAATTCGCTTTTAAGAGGGTACATAATTGTATC
>JAFWZH010000048.1 GCA_017522515.1 Clostridia bacterium | reverse complement strand
TGTTCGCGTCAGGAGAAAATAACCACCACGCGTCAATCAGAAAACACCAATAATCGTCAAACAAAAATGACCAATAATGCACAAATTTTCCTCCTTGTTTAGTTTAGTGGTAATTCTGTAATCGAAGTCGATTTTACTCTTTTAGTTGTAAGACTTACAATTTCTTTGTTAAGACCTCTGTGACTTTCTCCATCTAAATTAAAAATTAGTGCATCGTCAAATATTCTGTCTAAAGCACAAAGAAGAGAATCTTCTTCTGTAAAATTTTGTCGCCAAGAAATTGGTTGTTTATTGCTTGTAAAAACCATATTATAACTTCCTTCCTTGTTATAACGGCGGTCTACAAGGTCAAAAAATAATCTTGTATTTTCAGCATCAAAAACACAATGCCCAACTTCATCAATTACAAGACACGATGGTTTAACAAGAGATGTCATAACTCTACTTATTTTGTCAAACTTTCTAGCTTCATTAAAAAGATCATTTAATTCTGTCATTTTAATAAAATATGCTTTCATCATTTTTTGACAACATTCATAAGCAAAAGCCATAGCTAAATGTGTTTTCCCTGTTCCTGCAGGTCCAATAAAAGCAATATTTTTATGAGAATGCAGAGCGGTTAAGGTTTTCAAACTTTTGAGTCTTTCAACATCTCTTCCTTTTACATCTTCAAACTTGAAATTATCAAAGGTTTTTGGATGTTTTAGTGGTAATCTTGAACATTTCAAAAGAAAATCTATAGATGCTTCTTCCTTTTTTTCTGCAAGCATCTTAAATGTTTCAACTACAGCTTCTATTTGTTCTGTAGTAAAATCTTTTTGAATTGCAAAATCTGCAAATTCTCTTACATGCATTTTTATTTTCAAGATTTCAAGAGTTCTTTCAAGTTCATTAAAATCAAAGTCTTTAGTCATTTTTGTCCTCCAAACTAAAATCAAAACGTGCAAATTTGTCAAAAGTTTTTGGTTCTTCCAACTGATTTATAATCGTTTTTACTGTTGATGTTGGAAATTCCTCTGGCATCTCAATATATGCATATTGATCTTTGCAATAACTATCTTTTTTGCTCCATGTAACATCATGTATTACAATTTCTTTTGATAAATCAGATGAATAAATCTTCAATTCGTTTTGATTTCGACTTATTCTAACTGTTTTTTCTGTATAACTATAAGGAATACCAAATCGTCTTCCTTCATAATTTACAAATCCATCAAAAGAAATCTTTCGTAAAGGACACAAGTATTCCATTAATTCATGATTTTTCTGAACAATTTTTACTTCTGTTGAACAGCGTTTTTCATGCTCATTTTGTGGAATAATATCAATTGATTTATGATATTTTGTGTTTTGATAATGACACCATTCTAAAGCTTCTCGATTTAATTCTGTAACATTTGTAAAACTTCGTCCAAGCAAAAAGCTTCGCTTTACAAATTGAATCAATCTTTCTACTTTTCCTTTTGTAAATGGGTGATACGGTTTGCAAAGTCGTGTTTCAAATCCTATTGTTTTCATAAATACTTCGTAATCATGATTCCAAATAGGTCTTCCATCAAAATCTCTTTTGATTACTACACTTTTCATGTTATCGGTTAGAACATAATGTGGTATTCCCATATAAATAAAGGCGTGTATCATTCCAATAAATAGACTTTCTTGTTTTGCATTTGGAAAAAATTCTATGTAGCGTTGACCACAATGATGACAAATCATTGCAAAACATGCTGTTTGATATTCGAGTCCTGAATAATCTCTGACCTTTACAAATCCCCAATCCATTTGATAGCAATGTCCTGGTTCTGTTGAATATCGTCGACCTCTGTTTCCTTGAGGAGAATGAATATGTCTTGGAGATGGAATTAAATCTTTATGTAATGAAATATAATTCTTTACTGTTGTTACTCCGCCTGTATATCCAAGTTTCAAAAGTCGCCTAAAACATTCTTCTGAATTTGTTACATTGTTTTTAAGTAAATTATCAAGAACACCTGTAAATCCTGATAGAACTGTTATTTGGGATTTTTGTCCTTTTAATCCATGTGGAACTTCTTGAAAGTTGTTCTTCTTCAACCGTCTTAGTTTTGCTCTTGTGATTCCTGTAAGCCGTTCTAATTCAGCTAAATTAACTTTTGCATTGCTAAAGTTTTCTTTATTTTGCTTCTTTATTAGTTCCAATGCTTGTGATAAACTTAATTTGTCACTATTATTTTCATTCATTTGCTCCTATTTTTTGTGCATTATTGGCTAGCACTATTGTAGAACCTTTTGAATTATTATAATAGTGGCTTTTTCTTTTTGACTTTTTTTGGTGATTTTCGCCTGACTCGTAATGGTTATTTTTGATTGTCGCTAACA
>JAFWZH010000047.1 GCA_017522515.1 Clostridia bacterium | reverse complement strand
ATTGGGAATTGCAGAGATTGTTCGTTTTACACCAAGTGCTTGTAATACACAACCTTGGATTGTAGAAAATACTGGTTGCGATTTGATGGTATACCGATTTAAGAAACCTGGCAAAAGAGGTATCATGCCTGCCGATAAAGTGCGGTATTACATTAAAATTGATATGGGCATATTCCTTTTTATGTTGGAAACTTGTCTTGAGCACGAGGGCTATGCTTATGAAAGAACCCTTTTTGCAGATACAACGGAAGATAGTATTGAACAAACATTAATCGCAAAATATACATATTCAAGCAAATAATCAAATTCCAATTTGCTGGAATGAAGATAATACATGAAAAATAAGTTCCGCAACCTGAAGTTTACATTTAGAAACACTGAATTGGTAGTATGTTTTTGTTGAATATTTTATAATAAGGTCAACAAAAACATAAAGGAGTAAATTATTATGACACTTGGTGAAAAAATTGCAAGGCAAAGAAAAGAATTGAACTATACGCAAGAGCAACTTGCTGATATTCTCGGTGTGTCGCGTCAATCAATTAGCAAATGGGAATCGGATATCGCCTATCCTGAAACTGATAAACTTATCGAACTCGGAAAATTGTTTGACTGTTCAATGGATTATCTTCTGAAAGAAGAAGTGACTGAAAAAAGCGGAGCTCAAACATCTGATTTTACCGAAAAAATCAAAGAAATCAGCCGAAAGGTAATGACGGAAAAAAACAAAGGAAAAGCAAAGAAAATATTAAAAATCATCGGCATTATTTTGGCAGTGGTTTTGACCATTGATATTATTTCAATGATATTGTATTTCTTTGTTTTGGGCACACCTAATTAAGCAAAGCAAGACAAATTCCAATTTGGCGAATTAAATATGGTAGCTATAGATTAAGTGTTGTTTTAATGATAAAGATATATAATTTAATGTAAAACATTAAAAAACACTTGACAAACATTAAGATTTCTGATATACTTTCATTATCAAAATCTTTGGAGGTATGTAAGATGAAAGTTATAAACAAACTCGGGAAAATCATTGCGAAAATTTTAGAGGTATTCCACTGGGTTGCAGTGGTACTTATGATTGCTGCAACAATCTGCTCACTTGCGGCTCCAAACTGGGTAAATTATTTTGTTGGCTTTGATGCAAAAGAGTGCTGTGGTGCAAATCTTGAAGTATATGGTTTTGAAGTCAATGCTCCAGTTATAAACGGAAATGTCGATATGACATCTTTCTTGATATTTGGCATCGGCGCAGTTATCATCCTTGTAGTGATGGCAATGGTATTTCGTAATTTACATCTTATTTTCAAGAAGTCAGAAAATGCCACTCCATTCCAAAAGGATAACATTCGTATGATGCGTGAAATCGGTTATTTTTCTATTGCGGTTCCTGTAATTGGACTTATTATGAGCGTCTTCGTTCGTTTGGTAACGGGTGTTGAAACAGCAGAAGTCAGCATTGATACAACTGGTATCTTCATGGGAATTATCGTTTTGTGTCTTACTCAGTTTTTTATTCACGGAGCAGAACTTGAAAAAGATGTAGACGGATTGCTGTGAGGAGGATGCTATGGGTAAAATAGTTCTTCGTTTAGATAGAATGATGGTGGAGCGTAAAATCTCCTTAAATGAACTTGCCGAGAGAGTTGGCATTTCCAATGTCAATCTTTCTAAAATTAAAAATAACAAAGTGACAGCTATTCGTTTTTCCACACTCGCAGCAATCTGCGAGGTGCTCGAATGTAATGCAGGGGATATTTTGGAATATCAAAAGGAATAACAAATTCCAATTTGGAGGAGATATTATCATGAGAAAATGCATCCGTTGCGGAAGTGAAATGAAAGAAGGCTGTGCAATAAAAATTGAAGGTGCAGGATACGGAATTGTTATGTCTTCTGATGAAAGCAAACTTTTTGGAGGCAGAATTGGTAAGCCTAAAGTAGCTATTTGCCCTGAATGTGGTGAAGTGTCTGTCTACGTGGAAGACCTTGACAAACTGAAATAAATTCCAATTTGTAAAGATGTCAGAATACAAAAGTAATTCCATATAGTAGAGGTATAATTGTAATGAAAAAGAGTATCACAAAAAATGCAATAGTAAGATATTTGAT
>JAFWZH010000046.1 GCA_017522515.1 Clostridia bacterium | reverse complement strand
TGTTTTTTATTAATTGAGTCGTATACAAAATAGTTTTGGTCGAGATTTTTGGTAGCATCGTTAATTTCATTTATCTTATCAATATGGGCTTGTGTTGCATTGGCAAGATATCGCATACTATCCAACTCTTCACTATATTGTTTTTGACGAAGTACCATACGAGAGTTGAGGTTCAATAAACTGTCTCTTTCTGCTTTTAATTCTTTCACTTCAAGAGGTGTCGCATCAATTTGTTTTAACTCAACGATTGATATGATGAACAATACAACCATCAAGAAAAATAAACTAGTCATTAGATCTGCATAACTTGCCCAAAAGTGCGTTCGTTTATTTTTTCCCATTTATTAATCACCAATTTTTCCGGGTTTAGGAAGAATATGTATAAGGAATCGCTGGTTAAGTACTTCCTTTGATTCTCTCATAAGTCCTGTGCCACTTAAACGTCCATCACCACTACCACAAATTAGTACTTCACAATTTTTATCATTAAAATTCAACCCGTTATCTTCCCAAAATTTTTTAAGAGATAATGCTCTTTGATAGCTTAACTCGTAATTATAAGCATATCCATCTTTCGATGCTTGTCCTTCAATAATAAGGAGATACTGGATATGAGGGTTACTTTGTGTCGTTTTAATAATAAAATCTTGTAGGATCTTACCTGTCGTTCTTAAATCTTCTTTTGTACTTGATGGAAGACTATTCATATCTGCACTTCCACTTCTAAAATTCACAGTTACTGCAAGTTTGTGCTTTTTGAATTCAGGGAAGTATTGGAAGTATTGCGAATGCTGTGTATCAAGCTCTCGAGTTGCATTGTTTATCTCATCTGCTTTGTCAATTTTTGCTTGCAACTCAGCAGTTTGCTCAATCGCATCAATACGAGCATTGTTCAATGCTATGATAACTACAATAAATAGTGTTAGCATAACAAAGAACAGACTTGTCATCAGGTCTGCATAACTAGCCCAAAAGAATGATTTGCTTTCCTTTGCCATATCTATTGCTCCTGTGTTGCACTTTGAGTCGACTCTAAGGAATCTACATTAACAGTTTGGTCATTACTGATATTTGGCTCTACCTGCGTAGATGTTGGAACTATAGTTTGTTGAGGCTCATTAGAAACGCCAACAACCTCAATCCTTGGTTCTGCAATAAAAGAGTTATATACATATAAGCCAAACGCCATAAAAGCAAGCAAAGTTATAGTTGCAACCATATAAGTTATGCTCTTAGGGAATACTGGAGCGGACACATGTTGCACTGCACTTTCGATGGGGAAACCTTCTCTTCTTCCACCATTATTCTGGTTTTTAAGGCTACTAACCAATCTCTCAAGTATTGCTGTCTGACCCTTCGTTGACTCAACGAGCTGTCCCATAACTGCCTTTATATCGGCAAGATTACGAATCTCTTTCATCAACTCAGTAGTTTCAGCATTTCTAGCAGCAAACTCTTCTCTTTGCTCTTGAAGCATTCTTGCAAACTCTTCCTTTTGCTCTGAATAATGCTTGAGCAGTGCATCGAACTCTGAAACAGAGTTGTTACGCAATTGAGTTACGCTTTCTCTTGTACTTTCAGCCAGTTTCTCAAATGTCTTACGCAAC
This sequence comes from Clostridia bacterium, assembly GCA_017522515.1. The sequence goes on along the minus strand of JAFWZH010000046.1, from coordinate 9,888 downwards.
GTGTCGTCTACTTTTGCAACAACCTCGTTGATATACTGTTCGCGAGCGGCAACCTGACTGATCTCTCTTTCAAAGAATGCACCCATGTTCTCAATGGCGGCTGTTCGATTAAGATGCCCATTAATGTTGCTATTCAATTCATTTACGGAATGCAAATATCCTGAGACGCTGTGCAAATACTTATTAAACACAGCTATTTCACCAGTACATTCTTTAAGTTCTTTGAGAACTGTAACATTTGCCTGTGCTACCCGTTTAATGTCAATATCCTTGATTAGAGTAATCAACTCTATTTGTTCCCTAGACGATTCTTCAACTTTAGACAAGGCACCATCCAAACCCTCAATATTTGATTGGAAAGTTTGATTGAAGGTCATAAGATTTTGCTGTAATAGATACAAAGCATTTACTGCATTTCCAGACAGAACAGGTAACAACTCTGTCTGTAACCACGAGTAGAATCTGTTCTTATCAGCTTCTACCTTGGATGTAGCACTTTTAGCTGACCAAGAAATTAGAGTTGTACAGCAAATACCCACTAAACTTGCGGCCATAGCAATTGCGACACAAGTCATCAATGAGGTGATATTATCCATAAGTGATTCGCTAGACAAACCTCCACTTACAGCAATAAAACCAATACCGACAATAATACCTACCATTGTACCCATCAAACCAAGATATAGCGGTATAGGCTGTTGAATATTGATTTCCTCTTCTTCGGCATCGCAATATCGCTCTACTACATCTTTCATTAAATAAAAGTCGCTAGCAGCTCCTTTATTTTTTTGAAGGTACATATTTAGAGCATTCCTTATCTCCTTAAGCGTATCATTATTTGTATTGATATTTAATTGAGATACGCTTATTGTATCAATATTTTCAACATAGTCATCATCATCATCGCTACAACTCTCTGTCTGAATTTCTTTCTCAACGATAGAGTACGATGATGTACTATTGGGGAATATTGATTTATAGGTCGCTATCTTCTTTTTAGTGTTCCTGTATATGTATATCTGTGCAACTATAATTGCTATAATTACAAGAACCACTAGAATATAATGAAGTTCCATTGTTTACTTTATTTCAACTGTTATAGGTTTAATGACTTTCCACTCTTCTCCGATACGTTCTGCAGTTCCTGTTGTCTTAATGAGTACCTGAGTGGGATCATTTGATGAGCGAGTAACAGAACAAATAGGTTCGAGATACTGACTGTCAAATTTTAGGATACGTTGTTTTACTTCCTCTTGCTCAATACATATACTTACCTCGGCTGTATATGCGTTAGCTTCTGACATAGTAAGTCTATAAATTGACTTTCCTTTTTGATATGTATCTTGAATGCTTGAAAGAATCATTGAATTAGACTCTTTTGCATAAATTTGATATACAGGTTTAGCTGTAGTAGCCGGCTCCATCTTTATATTTTCTGCCACACTTTGAGTAGGAGCTGTTGCTAATGCAATATATTGCTGTAAAATATCCTTAAATTTTTTACTTGCCAAATATGCTTCTATAGCTCGATCAATTGTTGCCTGAGACGGGGCACTGGCTTGCGGTCGATAAGACGAACTTTGTCCTCCTGCAATTCTGCGAATCTCATTACGGATATAGTCGTTTGTATTGATTTCCTCTGTAATTATGTCTTTTACTCTATTTACATTTGTTCTAGGCCTTTTTCTATATGCAAAAAACGCCAAAACTATACCCAAAATTCCAATAGCAATTCCTATAAAACTAATTGCTTTAGCTTTCGTTATATTATCCTCGATTCCTGAAATTTTTCCACTCAACTCCTTTTTTGTTTCCTCTGCTTTTGCATTTAATGACTTTTCAACTGCAGTGAATTGTTTTGTTAATGTTGAGTCTGCCTTACTAATCACAGATGCTACAGCATTGTCGATTTCTTTCTTGGCACGAGCAATTTCCTGGTCAGTATATTGACTAATATTTTCTTGTGCAGTTTGCTGAGCCTTCTTTATGGCCTCATTATCATTTTCACCATTATTAGGCAATAATGAGCAACTAGCAAGCGTTATTACTGACAATAAAATTATAATCTTCTTCATTTGTTTTACATTTGATAAATGTTACGTACTACAGCGTTGATAATACCAACTAACGGGTAGAAGAATAATGTTTCTTCCAAATTATCATCTGCACCATCTTGTGCTATCTCACTCTTCTTGATTGCTAGACCATTCTCAAGATATGTTCTAATATCTCTATAACATAAGTCCTTGACTTTATTCATAATAGAACGATCTACATCGAAATTGTCATAGAATGAGAATTTCTTATCAAGTTTGAAGGTAAATTCTATATATTCCTTAATTACGTCTACAACAGAATCCAAATCCGCTTCTGTCACATCATTATAAGTCATGTGTACATCTGCAAATTTCTCATTATCTGTACCAATAAGGATTGTTTTCATGTCTTTAATTTCCCCATAATCCTGAGATTGGAATGGAGTTAAAATGATACCTCCCTTACAAGTAGACTCTTTTGAATTTGCAGGACGGATAATATCTAGTCCATCTATTGAATAAGACTGAGCATAGATTTCCTCAAATATGATTTTAGTAAGTCTTACTAGCGTTGCGTCATTGGTGCTCAAAATGTTAAGCACTTTTGAACCATTACCACTGAAAGTCATATGACGAGGCATATCAAAGCCTTTAGCTTTCATCAATTTTGCAATATGATATACTATTGCTACATAGAACAATATTACAACATATTTACCTCTGTTATCATCTGCAAGCATCTTTGCAAAATTGATTTCCACCTTTTCCTTTTTGATCTCTTTATTGGATGCCAATGAGAACAAGAACGCAATAACATCAGTTGATACACGTTTATCAAGTACAGACTTCAATACTGCCTTTAGGCCTCTTAAATTGTTGGTCTCTAGCTGATTCGTGATTATATCTTTATACTTATTTACGAAACCATTTGAATCAGAATCGTATGAGTATCCGTCTCCAAAAATCGTATTAGCTGCAAAACGGAAAGATGTTAGGTATTTTGGTTCGCCCTTGTCAACTATCAAAACATCTGTAGTACCACCACCTATATCGACAGATACAACAGTAGAGGTTGCACCTTTCTTGGCTTTATGATAATAATATGGCGCAACAGATTCTGACGCTGCAATAATATTTGAAATAGGAGCACCAAATAAAGTTGCAAAAGTATTTTCCCATTCTGCTTTAAATTTATTAAAGCGGTTCTGTGTCATACTTGCAGGATAGAACCATACGATTTCTGTTTTACTTAAATCTCCATTATTAAGAAGTACCTTTGTTCTTAGCATCAACAAAATACTTTCAATATATTTTGAAGCTCTCTTTTTATCTTCAGTATTTGTTGACCATTTCAAGTCTGTATGTAATACATTGTACGGCAATGACAAACTCTTTTCATAAGTATAAGGGATGTTAACATTTGCCATTGCTAAAACAGCCTTATCCCAGTTTGTATTGTTACTCTCAGATATAACCGTACGCATTGGATATCCATACAAACTCTCTCCGCCAATTGTTGCCGGAATAAAGTCAGAGTTGAACACATCATTGATCATATAGTCATCTGTGATGTGCAACTTTTGAATCTGCATATCCTTCTCTGTTATATCAAAAGGATTAGAAGAAGTTGAACCATCAACACTATATTCAATATGCGTATTTGTTGTACCGAAATCTATAGCAAAACGGAATTTGTGACTTCCATTGCGAGCTGTAAATTTAGGTATAATAACACCATGAATACCACTCTCATTATCATTAGATAAGGTCATATACTGATATTCAGACTCTAGTGCATAAGTAATGTAGTCAATGTAACTCGTATCAAATCTTGAATTGTCTGCATTTCTATTTCTTCTAACTACACCTTCAACAGACACTTCTTTGTTTGAGTAATCATAGAATGATAACGAATATGCACTGTCTGGATTATCTACTGAATCACGATCTAAGAATGCAACTTTGTAGTATGGTTTGACACCATCTGCATACTTAATGCTAGGATACAATCCAAGAGTAAACTCTTTCTCAATAATGGCACCCTTGTTGGCGGTTGCCTCAGCCTTACCATCTTTATAATAGATTCGTTCATACTGGATATATCCGCCATCTTTTATCGGGATGCGTAATACAACCTTTACAGCCTCACCATTCAAACGAACAACTTCAATACGATTTTTTCCACATACTTTTTCCGTAAGATCTTTGGTTGTGAAGTAGTTAAAGTATGTTCTCTTTAACGGAAGTATGTAGCTGAACTTTGAATCTGGATTTTCATCATTTCCATTAAAGAAAGCCTCTGAATTAAACTTATAAGGAACCTTAACGATTGTATCTTCTAAGAAGTCTCCAACTGTAACATATGGATACTTTGAACCATCATCCGGTAAAGTGCGGTCATCAATAGGTCTTGCGTCGTAATATGGAACATACGTATTCTTATCCCATTTGGCGACAACATAATGTGTGGGCTCTGTATACATTTCTACTGGCAAAGCAAGAGGCACATTGCCATTTCTAAGCGAATCTGATACTTTCATCTCAAATCCACTCGAAATATTTGTTACTGTGCGTTTCCTGCGAAGTTTCTCATCAAGTACCATAACATACTGTTGAGCTGTAGGAACAACAGGTATATCATCATAATTGCCTCGATAATATGTTTCGTCAACAATATTCTTGCGCAATTCATTTCGTTGCTCATCAGTCAGCATTCTGAAACATTTCTCAAGATATAAATCAACCTCGGGGAACACTCTTGCAAAATCTTTTCTGCTCTTCTTTAGTCCCCACCAATATTTTATATACTCAAAATCCCTTTTGTAAAGAGGTTTATACTCCGTGTCAAATGGGCAATCATTACCGAACTTTATTTTCTTTCCAACATATTGCAAATCATTCGCAGAAGTAAAGAAAATGGTTGCAGGAGAAGTAGCACCAATGATATTCATTACGCCTGGTGCCGACGGGTCTATATAATTAAGCAGATATATACAATCCATCTGATCAAAATTGTACTCATCACAATCCTGTTCTAGATATGTTTTGTAAGTTTTACCCAAACGAGTGTGCTCTTCGTAATCAGAATCAGAAAGCTCTGCCAAACAATTCTTCTTATCCCACACGATGATTTCTATCTTATCACGATACTTCTCTATATTGAAGAAAATTTGGCCAACATCTAGACAGTCAGATACTAGTTTATGGTATGCTGTCTTGCCTTCAAGCGAACCTTCCGCAACAATCTTAAAAGCGCGCTTCACCAAATCCATTCTAGCAAAAGGAGAAGGAATTGATGTAATTTCATGCTTATCATTTGCACCTATAGGATCTGCGATAGAGTCAATCGCTTTAGTTCCTATCTTTACGGAAGTGTCCCAATTGCCGATTGTGTCGGCAGCTCCTTTATGTAGTCTTAAAACCTTAGCCATATCACTTAAAACTTATATTTCTTACCAACTAACAATTTTGTAACATTGTAAAATAACTCCGTGAACTTATGTGGGAGTGTAAAGTTCTTGGATAGTGATGAGTGCTCTTCATTAAGAGCCGCATCAAATAAATCATATCCTGACTTATTGAATGCCCATAAAGCTTTAATAGATCCAGGTTTTACACCATCTACAATTGAATACAAGTCAGAAGATTTTACAGAAAGTTTGAAAGGCTTAAATGCTCTATCATTATCAGACATCTCTTCTAGCCACTCAATGTAAGAGTTTACGAATTTCTGAATATTATTAATGAAAGAGGATTTTAAGAACGCATCATCAAACTTATTATCTCTTGCCCATTGAAGAGAGGTTGCACCTCTCAAGTGCTCATTCACATACTTAGCAAATAACACAAACTGTGTCATAGGTGTACACAGATAGTCCCTCGTCGATTGAGTGAGATTGCTGAAAAGAACTTCTTGAACATCCTTTTCAATACCAAACTCCCTAAAATCAGGATTCGGAGCATAAATTTTACCGTTCGAGTTCTCTTCGCAAACAAGTATTGGATCATCATTCTGAATACTTGCAAAGTCTACAATAGACATTGCTGCTGCTAATTCAACAATATGAGCGTTGTTACGTTGCTCTGTTCCTCCTTCTTCATTCTCATATTGTTTAGTTCTTTCATCTCCAATATAATAAAGGACATTCACAGATGATTCGTCGCCATTCACATTGCGCTCATAATATTGTAATGCAGCCTTAGTTTTCCCTATAAAGGTAGATGAGTTAATTGTGCTTTCCTCATCTGTTTTAACTGCAAAATAAGGCAGCACGGTAATAGCGCCTATTGGAGCATGTTGTATTGCATCGTTATTAGACACCTTCGCATCTAATCCTCTGAGATTTTTCAGTAGTAAAGGGAATCCACTTGCCCCTGTTCCGCCGAAGATCGAACTAATGATAAAAATTCTATCTCCAGGCTTGAAGGCATCTGCAAAGTCTATAAAATCTTGAGAATCTGTGAACTGATTGAGTACGACGCTTCCTATATTAGGATTTCCCTTGAATCCAACTTCCATATCCGACTCTAGATTTGCTTCAGAGAATAACATAGATGCTAATGCTCTATTCTCTTTAGACATAGTGCTGAATTCAATAAACTCCCTAAACTTCTTATTTTTAGTATCCTTTAAGGCAAGTCTATGATCATTCACAACATTTTCAATAGGGATCTCAAAGAATCTATTTTTTGTAGCATCATTAAATGCTAATTGGCTACGAATTGCTACATATGCCTTGATTTGCTCAATTGTTCTTGTAACATCTGCATTTGCAAAATCTGGGTCTACAATGATTGGAACAATTGCACTGGCATCAATCTTTACGCCTGAGGCGGCAAGCATAACCAATGATTTAATGACACGAGAGCCTGTGCCACCTATACCGAATATATATAATTTCCCGTTCATACTAAACATTAATTAAAAAGTTACAAAAAAGGCACATGCTTTGCGCTTGAACTCCACCATTTCAACATAAAACTTAAAAGAACGAAGGCAATCATTGCAACGAACATATTTGCAATACCAAATCCCCAACAATTAGACTCGCCGATGAGTATAGAAATAATATTACCATCAGCGTCCCTCTGATACATTAAGGTATCATGAATGTATCCATTTACATATTTAGACATCACAATGCCATAGCCAACAAACAAGGCTATTACAGCATTAATACCCAATGTAATCAACCAGCTCCACCACTTGCAAAGTCTCGGATGATTAATAATGTAATAGAAAACCACTACTAGAACAAGTGAAACAACTAATGTGATTAATCCTACCAAGTTATAGATATTTGGATTAGTGTAGGCCTCTGTTCCGGGATCATATCCCCACAAATAATAACTTAAATCTTGTCCATAAAAAGACTGAAACCAACAATAAATCTGTCCGAGTAAGTTTTCCATATTATTTAATATTAATTGTTATACTTCCATATTGCCCATCAGATGCATACGCATCATATACGCCGCCAAGTAGATAACTCAAACCATATGTTTTTTCCATTGCACCTGGTGCGTTGATATCCAATCCGCTCTCATCAGTACAGTCATTAATCCATTGGGGCAAGGTATTTTTAAGTGATATTTTGACAATTCCCTTGCTTAATACGGGTTGCAACAAGTTGAGTTTGATGGTGTGCGTATACAAATCTTGTCTAGGACCTGAATATTTAGCGATTTCAACACCATATGCTTTATTTGAGACCATATAATTGTCGGGGTTCATCAAATACTCATCAGGAAGTAGAATATTAGAGAAATTAACGGATATCCCCACCTGAAAACGACTATTGCCACCTCTGCCGTCAGTCTTTGCGTTGTTAATCGCATATTGCTCAGATCTTGCAATTTCATATTTGCCATTACCTGGCTGAGGCAATGAGATATTGTACGGTATAACCGTTAAAGGCCTAGAAATCATAAAAATATTCTGTACCCCTTTGCCTTTGATTTGATTAAGTTCCACCTTTTTGAGAATAGTATTAAGGTAACTTCTGTCACCCATCAACCACATAAAGAAGGGACGGTCATTGTTAATAGGCTGTTTATCATCGAATTTATTGTAATATGTGCCATTAAACTGGGATGTTAAACGCATAACTACAATTGAGAAATTAGGGTTTTTGGCAAGTTTTTCGACGATATGACTCTTTATGCCAATTTGCTGAGCTACAATATATTCATCCGCATTATCTTTAGCCTTGTATTTTTTTCCAGGTGAGAAAATACAATCCGAAACAAGAATAGAGACTTCATTATCGTCTGTTTGTGATATGATTGTATCAAGGATATTAGACATATCAGAAGTGCCTCTTTTTCCGCCTTTCATTTTAAAATCGGCAGGTTCCAAGGCCTCAATAAACTCTCTAACATCTGGCTTTTGCTGTAGAACTTCGCTATTTATATAATTAAGAATCAAAGTATTCTTAGCAGCTAACGAATCTGTTCGAACACCTAAATCTGCATGTTGGATATCAGACAAGTAACTATAAACAGCATTTTCAAAGTCTGTCGCGCCCTTAACATAGCCATCCATACTACCAGAATTTTCAACAAACACTTTGATTGTTGGTGCTGGTAATTTCACTTCAGTCTGTGAACTTTCATTTCCCAACTTTTGGTTAGGTCCAGTGGGAGGACCTCCACAACTAGCTAAACTTAGGGCACAAGCCGCAGATAAAATCAAGCGCTTCATATTTTAATTTTTTGATTCGTTTATTTCTAATAGTTCCACGAAAGAACTATAATTGCAATGTAAGACCTTGATTAAAAATGTAATGCAAAATAAATAACTGACATTTTCATAACATTTTTAATCATAGCCTACTGATTTATAAAAATTTACAAGCCATACAAACATTCATCTTTTATCTTTATAAAATAACAAAATTTTCATAATTCGTTGAATATAAATTTATTTGGTGTCATCATTTAATTTTTTGAAGAAGAAAAAATAATCACCTGTTTCTACCTTTCTTTGAACAATTTTTAGTAATTTTGCAAACGGAGTATAGTTCTTTCGTGGAACTACTCCAATAAAGACCTGATAAGTCCTTGATTGGCATCATCTATCACCGAGTTTTCCAACATTGTTAGATAAATCTGCGTTGTCTGTTCAGATGTGTGTCCCATACCTGCACTGATGACAGAAATGGGAACATTATGGTTTCTCGCAGCGGTAGCCCAACTGTGGCGAGAAGTGTATGATGTCAATTTGCAACCAGCAAGCAACATTTTTGATAATCGTCTCAATTGTCTATTATGGTTGTTGATTGCGACTTGATACTCTTCGTATGCCTCCTTTGTGTCCGTAGAAGTCAAAATAGGGAAAACATAAGGCGATAATGCCGATGAATATCTGTCAATTATCCGCTGAATACTTGGCTCTATACGCACACTCAATAATTGTCCCGTTTTGCGTCGGGCATAACATATCACTCCGTTTTGAATATTTTCTTTCTTCAGATAGGCAATATCTACGAATGCCATTCCACGAGTACAATAGCTGAAAATGAATATATCCCTTGCAAGTGCAAGAGGAGTACCTTCTGCCAAATTGAGTTTATACAACTGTGATATTGCTGATTCCGACACAGCACGCTTGCGTGTGCGATCAATGCCCGTATAGACCTCTGTAAATGGGTGTGATTGTTCAACAAGTTTTTGTCTTACCGCCTTGTTGTAAACAGCACGCATTATACGCATATAGAATGAAATAGAGTTCCTAACCATCCCTCGCTGCACAAGGAAGGCATTGTAGTCTGCAATAAGTTGTTCCGTCATTGCCGAAAACGGTAAGTTGACTCCGCCAAGAAACTCGACAAAGTTCTTCATCGTTTTCTCA
>JAFWZH010000045.1 GCA_017522515.1 Clostridia bacterium | reverse complement strand
TACAAATACACGTATAAAACAGCTCGTAGAAGAAAAAACGGCACCGAGAAACAGAGATGAGCAAGAAATTGCAGGCTACCGTGATGTACTTAGTCTGATACATGACAATTTTGATGCCATCCCTATTTCAAAAAACTACATCCTTCAGATGCACAAGATGATGTACAGCCATATGAACAATCCCTTTGCCGGACAGACCAAAAATGTGCCCAATTTTATCAGTGCCACTTATCCTGACGGTCATACTGAAATACTGTTCACACCTTTATCTCCCTTCGAAACGCCTGAGGCTCTTGATAAAATCTGTGAAGAGTACAACAGAGTTATCGGCAATCTTGAGGTTGAACCTCTTATTGCAATACCCATTTTCATTCACGATTTTCTGTGCATACATCCCTTCAACGACGGAAACGGAAGAATGAGCCGACTGCTTACTACTTTACTTTTGTACCGAAGCGGTTTTTATGTTGGTAAATACATTTCTCTCGAAGCTAAAATTGCTAAGAATAAAGACTTATACTATAACGCTCTGAACGATTCACAGCATGGATGGAGTGATGGTACAGAAGATGCAGTGCCTTTTATAAAATATATTCTCAGCACTATCCTTGCCGCATACAGAGATTTTGAAGATAGATTTAGTATCATTGAAGAAAAGTTACCTGCTGTTGAAATTGTGAGAAAAGCAACAAAAAATAAAATCGGCAGATTCACAAAACAGGACATCCGTGAGTTATGCCCGTCATTGAGCCTCAGCTCCGTTGAAGGATCTCTCAGGAAACTTGTTGCCGAGGGCGAATTAAAGCGTGAAGGCACAGGAAAAGCTACTTGCTATTACAGATTGAAGTAAATATTACAAAAAATGACCTCCTTGTATTTGGTAATACCATTTTACAAGGAGGTCTGTGTTTTGTCGAATGTGTGGATATTATGCTTTGATTTATATAAATCTATCGCTTCTTTCAAATAATTAATTTGGCATATACAATTTCTTTTAGAACAAAAACTGATCGCAACCAGGTTACCAATTGGTAATTTTTACTTGACAATGCTTGCGAATTGTGTTATACTGATAAAAACAAACGGAGGAAGGTATAAAAATGAGTAAGAAAATAGGCGACAGAATATTAGAGTTAATGAAAAAAAGTGACTTCACCCAAAGAGAACTTGCCACAATGGTAGGTGTTACAGAAGCTGCAATATCTCGCTATATAAATAATGAACGAGAACCCAAAGTTGAGGTTATTGCAAATCTCGCTACTGCGCTTGATACTACAACAGATTATTTAATCTACGGAACATCTTCAGAAGAAGATTTTTCAGAGATTTATCGTCTTGTGGCAAGAAGCACTACTAGTATGACTACAGATGAAAAAATGAAATTAATGAAGGTATTATTGGAACAATGATAAGCGACTGTGAATATAACGATATCAAACTACCTTATAAGTTATATCAACGAATTGAGGAGCGTGTTACCGCTTTATATATTGAACAGAACATTAATAAAGTTCCTATAAGTCCATTTGATATTGCAGATAGAAGAGGTTATATTGTGAAGCCGTTTTCGGCTCTAAATAAACAAGCTAGGTTGGATGTGTTTACGAAAGGATTAGATGGAACTAGTTATTTTGACCCTGAATTAAAAAAGTATGTTATATGTTATGATAATTCTCAAATTATTCAACGTGTTAGATTTACATTGATGCACGAAATAGGTCACATTGATTTAGGCCATCGTCAAGAAAGTGACCTTGCTAGAAAAATGGCTGACTATTATGCGGCCTATTCTTTGGCACCTTCACCTATAATACACATATGCAATTGTGATGATTATATTGATGTGGCGAATATGTTTAATATATCTAATCCTTGCGCTGATAATTGTTTTAGACGATATGAGAATTGGTTTAATTATGGCGGAAAAGCTTATAAAGATTATGAGCTTCGCATGTTAAATCTTTTTCAATAAAATTTGTTTGAAAAGGTGGTGATTACCTATTGCTTGGAAGTAAAAACAAAAGAAAAAAGCACCGTAAAGATTGTTGCCGCAATCAATACTGTGCTTACATCTCCGAATGTTGCCATTCGTATATCTGTAAATACATAATAGCATCTCTCGGAGAAAAACGCAAGACATTTTTAGAAAAATGTCAACTTTTATGTTGTAAAAACAGCAACAAAAAAACTAGTTTTTTTTACGGGAGGTAAAAGTTATGGCTGTTAAAAACTGCACTCGTAATGGGTGCAAAGATGTTTTTCACGCATTTTTGGTAAAAAATGCTACCTACGATAGTTCGATTGAAATTCCTTGCTTAAAAAAGGAAACACGAAAGCCAAAAAAACTCATAGCATTTACTAAAGCTATGAAAAATAATGATTACGATGCTTGGGTGCACTTTTTTGAAGATGATGTTGCTTTTGAAAGGTTGTGGAATAAACCCAACACCTATCTTCCCATCCTAAAAAAATTCAAAGGTGTTATCACTCCTGATTTTAGTGTGTACCGAGATATGCCTTTAGTTATGCAATATTGGAATATTTACCGAAGTCGTGCAATAGGTCATTGGTTGCAAGAAAATGGCATATCCGTTATTCCCAATATTCGATTTGGTGACGACCGCACTTTTGAAGTTGCTTGTGCCGGAATTAGTAAATATGGGGTGATAGCTATTGGCTCTCACGGCTGTATAAAACTACTTAATGAACGTAACTATTTCAAAATGGGGTTGGAATATGTGGTAGAAACATTAAAACCAACCACAATTGTTATATACGGTACCACGCCTGTAGAAGTGTTTGCGCACTATAAAGATATGGGAATTGAAATATTGCAGTTTGATAGCGACTTTATGCAAAGCCGAAAGGCGGTGGGCGCTTAATGGGAGCTGGGATTCACGGCGGTTTTGGCAATACCAAGGGTTCAAGTAAAACTAATGCTCCTGTTAATTCACCCAAAGACGTTCGTTATAGCAAAAAGAAAACAGAAGGATATTTATTAAATATCAACCATCCAAAAGGTGGAAGCAAGGCAAAGTTTATGAAAGATGTCTTAGGGTATTCTCAAAGTGATTCAAAGGTGTTTCATAAAAATGTTGTGGCTTCACTAATAGGTAAAACGCCAACAAAAAGTGAAACAACTCCTTTTGGTATTAAGCACACCTACAACACCAAAATAACAGGAAAAAACGGTAAATCTGTTAGTGCCAATATAGTTGTTGTTATTCAAAAAGATAATGGCAGAATTACGCACAAAATAGTAACTGTTTATCCTGATAAAAAAGGGAAATAAGCAATGAAAGAATTAGATGTAGTAAAATTAATCAAAGAATTTAATGGTTTATCAGTCGGAACGGAAGGGACCATAGTTTTAGAATACGACGGCTCATATTTCGAGGTAGAATTTTTCGATTCTGAAGGTGATACTATTGATGTATTTACAACACCCTCAGATGCAATAGAACTTATTGCAAACAATTAAAGATTCCAATGTTTTTAATCAAAATAAACAAAACTCCGCTTACTGAGGTTAATCAGTAAGCGGAGTCCGTTTTAAATATAGAGTTTTACTTCAATATCTCGCCAGCCTCTGACACGCTTTGTCGGGGAAATGGAATAGACATATTCCTGTGCATCCTCAATCGTCAGAGTGAACTCAGCGAACTGAGTGAAAATTATTGCGTCAGCAACAAGGTTCCCGGGTACCCGTTCCAAATCTTTGATTTGGTTAACGGGTGGGGTTCTTATTTCCTGCCATCGGCAATAGCTGCCTGGAAGGCTATTGGGGACTACTAAAATCAGAAATGTATTATCTGAAAAAATTTTATTCAGAGCAGGAACTGACAGAAGCCATTGAGAATTACATAGAGTTTTACAACACAAAAAGATACCAGTTAAAACTTCATTGTATGACACCGATGGAATACCACGCAGCTTATGCGGCGTGAAAATTCCCCATCCCTCCTGTACAGGAGGGATGGGGAGTGGATGGATTAACTACTATTTTTGTTATTTTGTCTGTCTACTTGACAGAGAGTATATCAATTTTACCGCAACGGATTTTTTATGATGTAAATTATGATTTATCTTTTTTTAATGATACTGCCCAGTAATATATCGGTATAAAAAGGAAAATAAACCATGCGTGTGCCCATAAATTTCCTAAAATTCCCAGTGTTAAATACAGTGCGATTGCGAAATAATAAACAGGAATACGCTTTAAAATCTTCTTTTTTGTCGGTGCAAAAAATGCAAAAGCTGTGAGGTAGTATGCAGGGACGGTAAGAAAAACCAGCCAGCCCGGATGCCACATTTTTCCGTATAGACCCAATGCGACAAAAATCAGTGCAGCTACGATTATGAACGGAAATCTTACAAGATGTTTTGCAAGACCCGGGTACACGGGAGGAGTTTTTTCTTTTTTTCTTCTGCGTATCTGAGAGCCTCTTTTTTTCTTTTCGGGAAGAGTTTTTTCAGGTGCTGTAAGCTCCGTTTTTGCTTCTTGGGAGAGCACGGGAATGTTTTCGGGAGTGCTGATTTCTTCATTTTGTAAAGAAGCTTCTGAGACAGGCTCACTGTCCTGTGTTTTCTCTGTGAAATTCTCTGCTTTTTCGGTTGCTGCATCCGTTTTTTCGTTGTCAACTTTGGTTGCGACACTATATATATCAACGGTTGCGGGGGATTCAGAGGAAATTGTTACTGCCTCTTCCTCCTTCTTTTTGTTTTCAATTTCAGCTATTATCATATCGGCTGTTTTGTCGCCTAAAAGGTCGTCAACGGACACAGAATATATCTTTGAAAGTGTCAGCATATTGTCCGTGTCGGGGGATGCTTCGCATCTTTCCCACTTGGAAACAGCCTGCCTGCTTACTCCCGCTTTTTCGGCAAGTGCCTCCTGTGAAAGTGAGTGATATTTTCTGAGAGCAGTAAGTTTTTTAGCTGTAAAAAGATCCATATATCCTCCATGAAAAAAACAAAATTTTTCAAAAATTATCGGTTGCGGACAGGAAAAAAGCGGAAATGCAAACTAAAGTGTACGGCAAAAAAAGGGAATGCAAACTGAAGTTGGTGTCATCCTGCGAGAGTTTTGGGTAAACTGAAACTGCAGACAGCGAAAGAGCTGTCAGACTAAAAC
>JAFWZH010000044.1 GCA_017522515.1 Clostridia bacterium | reverse complement strand
TTACCTCGTACGGACGACAAACGATATCGGTAAGCGGTATACAATCAAAGGTGATAAGAAATGTTAAGCAATTTACCTCAAGTGTTATCGGGCGAACAAGTTCGTTGCGCCCTGCATATCAGCAAACGAAAGTGCGCCTGGATGCTCAATAATGGATATATAAAATGTAAAAACAGCGGAAAGAAATCACGGAAGTATACAGTTTTAAAAAGCGACTTAATTGAGTTTATTGAGGATTCACAAAGATGTCCCGAAAAGTATGTATTGCCCTGCGGAGAGTTTTCAGCGGTAAAACACAATAAACCTCGACAGCGTAAAACAGGATTTCCGTCTTCTCTACCTATTGATTTCCGCGCGTGGCTTGAAAAGGAATGCGAAAACATTCCGGATGTGCTTACCGTACCGCAGGTCATCGCCACCACAGGCTATACCGATAACGCTGTAAACCGCTGGCTCCGCCAAGGTCACCTCAAGTCCGTCCAAACCCAAACTACAAAAATCATCCCAAAACTCTGGCTCATCGACTTCTACTGCTCCTACGCCTACACCATCTCAAATATGTCCGATAAGCACATTAAACTCCTGCAAAAGTTCTTTATGAAATACGGCGGCAACTAACCCTTGCCGCCACCTCTATTTATTGATTTTTTTCTTCATAGCACGCGCTGAATGCCGGTTTCATATCTTCAATTTTGCCACGTGGAATGCCATATTTTGTAGCAAGTTTTTCCCAATTATTTTTTACAATTTCGGTAATTTCCTTTGCGTATATTATCGCATCTTCCTCTTTGATGCCAAAACGATGTGCGGTTTCAATAGCGAGAGGAATAGAAATGCGATTATCATCTTCGTTTACATTAAGCGATAACTCATCACCATAAGGCACAGGGTTTACATCATAAAGTGGTGAAAGCGCCCATCCACTTTTCTTTAAGATAAATGCATGATTTCTCAAATGGTCGTCTGTGTTGGAAACTGCCATATTAAATACAATACGTTTCCACAGTTCAATTAAATCTGCGTTGGGATTTGCTCCGTTAGATTTGATAACTGAAACGAGATCCAAATAACTTGAACCGTCCTCGGCAGAAGCTCCGTCGGTTTTGCCAAGCAAGGTCATGGCAGAAGCAAAGTGAATACGTTTGTCGCCATCGCGGTCAAAGCGCTTTACAAGAAAAGTACTGCCAAGTTTCGAAAAGGTTTCAAGTTTAGATTCAGGAACATTAAGGCCACACATGCGAGCAAGATCATGAACAACCTTTTCCCAAGCACCGGTATTGTTGGTATCGTTTTTTGAAGGAAATTTTGCAATCCAAAGCTGTCCTTCAGTATCAACTACTGTAGCTTTTGGTCTTGCACCACCTAGAGAAGAACCTGGTCTGAGTAATTGATTAAGCCACTTTTCGTTAAGAGCAGATTCATCATTTTCAAACTGTCTTGATGCTTCTTCTAATGTTCTAAGCGTTGCCCATGGTGGAGTCGCTGTTTCTTTATCATTTGATAAGAACTCGCCATCTTTATTTAATTTAAAACGGATACCGCCCATACGTGTTTCGTCGTAAACCCCCATCAAAAAGTCACTCTCGTTGAGTCGCTTTGGTTTACGGGATTCTTTGTCGGCAATCTTGCGTTCTTTTTTGTTCATTAGTAGTCGTCCCCAACGGTCAGGAGAAGCATCTGCAAAAACGCCGAATATATTATTATCGCTGGGATATTCTCTTCCACCATAACCCATGAAATCAGGATCAAGGGAGACAGTATAACCGGTAGTCGATAGCCATTCTTTGTCATATTCAAAAGAATACGTTTCGCCGCCTTTAATAGTGCTTACGAAAAGTCTACCAAGTAGTTTCGGTTCGTCAAAGGTGAAACTGTCATAAACATATATGATTTTTTCATTTTTAGGCATCGTTTAGTCCTCCTTTCTTAGTGCTCTTTTTCTGATCGGGAGATTAAGGTCTTGCATTCTTCTACCCATAACATCATCTTTAGCCACAAGCAAAAGATCTTTATCCATATTGTTAAGTGCATGCAAAACCGCAGCGTATATTCCCATAGCAACTGACGGGCTGCCCTTTTCCACGTTCCAAAGAGAAGCGCGACTGATTCCGGCACGTTCAGCAACAAGTTCTACAGTTAAATTTCGACGCAATCTCGCCAATTTAATCTGCTCGCCCATCGTTTTTAGTATTTCCTCAGTTGCCGGTAATATATTATATGAAACTTTTTTCATTCCAACCACCTCATAATGTCAATAATTATAAACTATATATGCATTTTTGTCAATAATTATAAACATTATGTTTCTGCACTTCATACGGAATGTCTACGCTCTACCCCACTTCTGCTTACTTTTACAGCAACACAAAATGTGCACATTGCGCACATAATAAAGTAACCCATTTTGCCCATAGTGCAAAATTTGCCCGTGTTAAAGCAAATATAAATCAATCATAAAACAAATACTGTTTGAGAAATAATCTTTCAATTATCTCAACACCTAAAAGCATTCCATGGAAGCAGCCCCCTTCCACTGTGGCAAGGCCATAAGTACCCAATGTAAGACATATACTAACTGAAGAAGTAATTACTATAATACAAGTGACTTCGAAAAATCATGATTATATCACTGCTAATTACAGCCCCACACAAATGAAGACAGAATACAATTGGATGTGCAGTTTCACAACAGATATTTTGTCACGAGAATGTAAATACTACGGAACGGCGGCGCTCTACTCTGCTTTTGCACAAATTTACTTCAAAAAAAATTTGACATCTTATGTTTTATCTGTTAGCATAAACAATTGTAAGGCATATCATTTTAAATTAAAAACATTGTTTCTGTGCGTTTATTTTTGTTTATGCAAGTGAACATCTACAAACACCCGAAAACAAAGTATTAAATTTAATCTGCTTTGTCCGACATACTCCATCTCAGTGCACAGGGGGTAGTGTTTTTTGTCGGGTATATTTATGCCTTTTAGTAATTTTATTTATTGAAAGGATGTTTTATTATGAAACAAAATGATTTAGTATTTATTCAAGATCAAATCGGCTACAAGTTCAACAATTTGAATTTATTGCAACAAGCATTTACAAGGCGCTCCTATTCCAAAGAAAATGGTGGCGAAAATAATGAGGTTTTAGAATTTATTGGAGATAAAGTTTTAGACCTAATTGTCACAAAATATTTAACAACTCAAAACAGCAACTCCACAGGATTATACAAGAAGTTTGATCCCAAACTCAAAAACACTTGGGCTTATGAAACTGAAAAAAAGACTTTTCCTGACGAAAATGTATTTATCTCAGACTACTCCGAATCAGAACTTACCGAAATAAGAAAACTATTAGTCCAAAAGAAAACCTTAGCAAATCGTATAGATGAACTCGGTATTGGTTGTTGTATAATAATGGGTAGTGGTGATATTAAGCAAAACATAGCCAACGAAAACTCTGTTAAGGAAGACTTGTTTGAAGCAATACTCGGTGCTATAGCAATTGACAGTGATTGGAATATGGTTGCTTTACAAAACGCGGTCGAAGTCATGTTAGCACCCGAATGCATTCTTGCAGATAGCGACGTCGATGATTATGTTACTCTAATTCAAGAATGGTCTTACATTAAAACTAACAGTATACCTCTTTATCATTTCGAAGAGCTTGATTATCAAATCACATGGTACACTCAGTTTGATGGAATTTCACAACAGCTCGGACTTGAAGATGAACTTGTCGATAAAACAAAGCACCATTGTCTTTTGAAAATATCAGATAATTTACCTATTTTCAGAGGATTTGGTCAATCTCAAACCGAAGCAAGAAAAAATGTTTGCAAAACTGCTTATGAGTATCTATGTAAAAATGATCTTTGGCTTTCAATTCGTGATGAAATCGAAAATCCCAACAAAGATGATGCAATTAACCAATTAGAAATTTTAGCCAGACGTGATTATTTTTCAATTCCAACTTATGACTTTAAGCAAACCTATGACAAAGACGGAAATCCAATCTGGGAATGCATTTGTAATATAGCAGAAGAAAGCAAAACATTTTCTGCAAAATCATCCTCAAAAAAGGATGCCAAAAAAACTGCAGCATATAAAATGCTACAGCATGTACTTAAATTTTGAGGAGGTATTCGTATGTCAAAATGGTGTTACAATTACGATTCCGGCGAGTACGAAGACATCGACAAAGACGGTTTTAGCTGGTCACAGGGCGAATTTGTCTACAATTGGGACGACAGCGAATATCGACGCGAAGAAGAAGAAGAAGAAGAGGATGCCAAACGTTTGTGGGAAGACGATGATGACTGGTAGATAACAAATCACATTAAGTCAATTATAAAAAGAATTATACAACAATAAAAATATTCCCTTAATTATTTAATATTTTTAAGGGATTTAGGATGTTGTTAAGGGATATATTATCACTATTTTAGTGTGAATATGTCCCTCCTTTTTTATCAACTTGTTGTCTTTATTCCCCACTTTTCAGCCAAAGTAATTTCCCTAAAAATGTGCATATTGTACACATAACAAAACAATTCAATATTCCCCTGTCGCAAAATTTGCCCGTGTTAAAGCAAATATAAATCAATCACAAAACAAATACTGTTTGAGAAATAATCTTTCAATCATCTCCACACCTAAAAGCATTCCGTGGAAGCAGCCCCCTTTCACTGTGGTAGAGCCATAAGTATCCAATGTAAGAGATATACTAACTGAAGGAGTAATTACTATTATACATGCGACTTCGAAATTTCATTCTTATACCATTGCTTTAAAGCCTGCTTCCCTATTACTATCAATCGCATGTTTCCACTAAGCACATACGCTGCTTGCTTAGGTACGGAAAATTGCACTTCTGTTCGATATAATTCACCTATACTTTGCTTCTTACATTACAAATTGCATTATAGTAGAGTTTTTCACTTTGTTAAGTTTTATTCAGTTTTATACTTATTGTGATTGGTTTCAAATAAGCGTTCTAGTATTTCTAATGTCTCTTTATTATTCACGTGCAGAAATGTTCCGTCTCCATCAATAGAATAAATAATATCAAAGAATTCTTCGCCAATTGCGCAATTCTTATACAAATCACAATCCGGTCCTATATATTTATCGCCAATAATCGCGCCTTCTTCTTTTAGTATTTTCATAATCTCCGCAAACTCTACATCATCCGGTCTGTTTTCATGATTTTTGAAATACAACCTGTTATTATCACCAGCCATTCTAAAAGTTTCCACCTTTAAACTTACACCTCACCTATTTCATTCATAATTGTAAAAAACATCAAATTGCTCCATTTTCTATGGCAAAAACTAATATTTTACGCCATTCGTCAAACGATATGTAATGCACAAATTTTTCTTTATCAAAATCAGACGCGACAAAAAAACCGGCAAAACCCTTTCTATCTTCGTTAAAAGCCACTCCCCACACATACGAGTGTAACAACCAATTGCAAACATCTTTTGCCTCTACACAAACAGATTGACCCTCTCCGTAATTCATAGCACATAGTTTACCACGAAAAGTCCACCCTTCTTCTCCATTATAAGGACATCTAATAGCATTTAAGGAAGCATTAATAACCACTATCTTTCCAAGCGTAATGTTCTCTTTTGTAGCAAAAGCTTTTGCCTCTGTTTCCTCTTCGACCATTTTACGTAAAATAGTTGCAGAATATAAAACAGCGCGATTTAACTGATGTTTAGCTATATCACCGCAAAAAGAAAGTTTGCGCCAAAAAGCAATAGCACGATCATGTTTTTCTAGTTCCTTTTTCCATCTACCATCATATATCATATTATTTTTCCTTTTGTATCTGCATATTATAAATATCTATTTTCTCCTATTGTCCACTTTTCACTTCATTTAATATGTTTTTGTATTCTTCAGATTTACCATTGTATAAAACTTCTAGCATCATATCAAACATAACATTTGCTACTGTTTGTACTCCAGTTAAATCAACATCATCCGGTAAATCGTCTCCCATTATTGGAGCTTCAAAATTCACAAAAAACCATTTGGTTATTTTTTTATATAGTTCAATCATACAAACAAACATTTTTATATCTGATTCGTTTGTCCCTTTATAAATAACTGAAGTTAACTCGTGCGCATATTTATTCCGCAGCAACTTTGCATCAAGGAAATGTTGATAATCTGTTTTTGTTATGGCATTATTATCAATAAGCCAAAGAAAAGATGATTTAACGATATTCTTATTTCCTTTATTATCAACAATTCGATTTTTAATTTCCTTTTTGTAGACTTCTGTTTCAGAATAATACTCTTTTCCGTTCTTAATTCCCAAATCACATAAAAACGTTTTCAAAGTCGAAACAACATAATCTGTCATATGCTCATATACCGCAATATACAGAGAAACAAATGTCAAATTATCTTGAAGAATATTTTTGTCAATTATATTATCAATCCACTCCAAAGCCAAAATATAGTCCTTCCCAAAGATTACAACCTCATAAATGCTATCTTAATCCATCATTTCGAAACTCTCACGCCACTAACGCATTCGAATTTATAGTTTTAATAATCTTAAGAATATCCGCCAATATTACAGTATCAGTAAATATCTCCGCTACATCACCTTTATCATTAAACGGACTTTCCTGCATAACAGCAAAATTCTTCATCATACCATTTTGAACAATGTAATTAACGATCTGATTCACAAAATAAATCTGCCTATCATCCAAATTCACATCATTCAAATATTTAGCAAAAGCCTCTTTTGCCGAATTCATATCCAAGCCAATAATTTCACGAACCAACTCGCCGAGCGGTTTATCCGCATATTCACTTTGATAATCCGCTTTAGTGCCAAGTTCCGACCAAAGTACAGCTTCAAGTGACTTCACGTCTTCGGAATTCAACGGCTGATTTGTGTGCAGTTTTGCAATCGCAGGGTTATCCATATGATTACGAATATAAGAATTAACTTTCATTTTGTAATTCTGCAAATCATTAGTCTCAAGCTCAGACGATTTCCAATCCATCGAAAGAATCTCATCATCAAAATCAGTATTAAATAAAGGCACATCAATGTGCGGAATATACTTAATCAAATCACGGAGCTTTGCACGTATAATTTCAAATTCCTTAATCGATGCAGTTTCAACATAAGTCGTGTTTACTAATTGATTTATAAACTCCTTCTCTGCCGTTACCGCCGGTATAGAGCTGATTTTTGACAAAGCACGAGCCTTGCCCATAAGGTCTTTAATTCCCTTTGAGTAGGTATTACCTGCAAGACACCCCAGCTCGATTGCATACATCAACGCGTCAAAACGAACTGCACAAATCTCATCCTCATAAGGCAAAACAATAGGTGCAATTTCTTCCTTCAACTGTTGCAAATCAACAGGTGTTAATATATCAAAAACCTTTTCGTCAGAATACAAATCCACAAACTTTATATGCTGTCTAACCGAGAAGTTATCACGATTAAGTTCCTTAATTTTGCTTGTAATGTCCGCTATTAGCACTTTACGGAAAGCAGCAAGTTCCTCTGTTTGATACGCTAAATCCTGCAATTTGTAAACCATATCAACTTTAAGGTCAAAAATTCGTTCTTGTACAGACATCGTCGTAGCAGTGTCTCTTCCCTTGCTGTTCAAACGGAAAAATTCAAAATTACTGCAAAAATCAAATATATAGAAAATTTCTTTATCCTTGCCGTCAATAAGGCCTTTGCAAAGTCGCGTTCCTCGACCAATCATCTGCCAAAATTTTGCTTTGCTCATTACCTTTTTAAAGAAAACAAGATTGACCACTTCAGGAACATCAATACCAGTGTCCATCATATCAACCGAAATCACAATTTGCGGC
>JAFWZH010000043.1 GCA_017522515.1 Clostridia bacterium | reverse complement strand
GCTTTGCGGCAAATATCCGACTATAGCTGCCGGCTCGACATTAACGAGAGCAATCCCGAAGCAAAGGTAGGCGAATTTATAAAGTTCTTGCCCGTACTTGCATACGACGGCAGCAGTATAAAGGAGGTCGATGCACAAGATATTCTTGATATTGCATTGGCTGGAACATCGGCTACACTACTCGCAAAGTGTTGGGAATCTGCTCTGCTTGTGAATGTAGATAACGACACGCTGAAACGCTTGCTTGCAAGCCCCGAAGCAATGAAAGCCCTAATGAACATTGAGGGATTCCGTAACCTTAATAACGACCTTACTACCATTATCAATAAATCCGAGGCTGTCAAGAAAGCGAAGAAAGAGAATCCCGACCCGACACCAAAGGAGAAGAAGGAACTTTCTGCCGAAGAGAAAGAGATGAAGAGCAAACGCAAGCAAATTCAAGAGAAACTGATAAAGTTTGCTACTCGAATCCCTGTATTCATGTACTTGACCGACTACCGTGAACGATGCCTTAAAGATGTTATCACTCAATTAGAGCCGGGCTTGTTCAAAAAAGTTACAGGCTTAAGCGTTGAGGATTTCAATATGCTTTGTTCATTGGGAGTGTTCAATGCACCGTTGATGAATGATGCTATCTTCAAGTTCAAACGCTACGAGGATGCAAGCCTTACTTATACCGGTATTGACAAACATACCAACGATGAGGTCGGCAGCTGGGATACCACAATTCGCAGGACTCAATATGAGAAACTGTTCTATAACCAGCAATCCTCAATAAGTGAGGTTGATTATAGTGTATATTCGAGAAGTAGCGAGATTGTTGAGGACAAGCGTGCAGAACAGCAAAGAACGATGGTAAAGGCAGAACAGCCACAACATAAGCCTGTCGTTCAACCGCAGCCGGCAATAGTCATAACTGTTGAGCCCGTTTCGCAAGAGAAACAAGCTGTGCAAGACCTTGAAGCCAAATTAGAAACAATAGGTATTGACAGCACTGTTGTTCACAAGAAATTCGGCAAGGGGACCGTTGTAAAAATCAACAAGAACGAGAAGTTTATTCACATTAAGTTCACCCTCGGCGAAAAGAAATTCATCTTCCCCGATGCGTTCCTAATGGGATTCTTGGAGGTTGAGTAATATTTTTAGAGTCTTTATAACATGATAGCTTGTGAAGTCGCAGGCTATTCTGTTATCTCATTTTTGACATTATCTCATATACTAATGCCTTAAAAAGATCTGCATCATTGACAATCGTTACTAAAGATTTCAAGTGGTCTCCTGCGGCTTCAATATTTCGTTTAATATTCTCCGCTTCGTGTGGATTTCTAGCATTTGGTAAAAATAATGCCTTTGAGATTTCTACAGCCTCATCTATCTGTTGTTCTGGTGTCTTTTGTATATTATTCATATCCATTTCACTAATATAGTTATCGGTTTACGCCTACAAAGATAAATTATCTTAATCAATTTCAGAAGAGATTAGGAAAATATCACTATCTTTGCAATTAATTAGGTGTATTATGTTGTTCTTAAAAAGAATATACATCAAAAGCATAATTACATAAAAGTGAAAAATGAAAATTTGACATATAATGTTTTACATAGCCTTCATAGACCATTCCACAGGCCATTATGGATTGTGAAATGGGTATGTATCTTCTATGTCAAACGTCAAAAACAAAAGAATAATTATTTTTACTACCAAGAAACAATTATTGATTTCTATTTTACTCTGTTAGAATGGTTGTACAATGGATTTCCCAAAGACCCTGATGGAATACCGTCTCAAGATGCAATTAATGCTGTATATTTACAATTCTCAAATATTGAAGTAGAAGACCGACCTTACTACTTAAAGGAAATTCTATCAAAAGAAAAAAGAATAGGAGTAGAAAAACAAATATATTCGACATATAAAGCTGCTAGTTATTACTTGAATCTAGCAATAGACAAACTCCATTTCTTAGATAATGATGGTAATAGTCTTGTGTGGGATAACGAATCCTTAATTCGCAATAGGAGGACCTCAAATATTTCGCAGAATGATAAAAAGATGTATTTGCGTCAGGTATTACGTTTTGATGCTCATTTCTTTTTGTCGATGTGTTTACTTCATAGAGAATCCTTAAGATATGGATTACAACAGGATGAAATCGTTTTTGATTTTTTGCAGAGATATTATCCCATACCGCGTTTTGACTACATTCATAGGAGTCATCAGAATTATTATGACGTGCGTAGCTATTGGGTAAAATTACTATCAGCTGTATCTAGTAAGGGGTTGGTCAATAAGACCGTAATAAGGCTCATAGAAGAGGATGAATCATGTCTACTGATATACCAAGATATTCTTAATAACATCAATGAGTATAGAGCTGAATTAAGAATTAAAAATAAGTTTAATAATCAGAAGAAAAGATTTCTCTCTGCTTATAAGGCACTATTGAAGAAACAAGATTGCGTAAATGGATACGTTGATTTATATGATCTGTTGGTTTGCATGAAAATGAGCTATAAGAGCTTTAGCGCGTTTTTGAGAGAATTTTATGAAATAGAACGAATGAGTCGCAATATCTTTTTCATAAACATTGTATCAACAATAGATCAAAAGAAGCGTTTCTATATTCGAGAAACACCTGTTTTGAAAATTAAAATATCATAATATGAAAGATTGTGTAGGTCTATGGGAGAAGCAAAATGTAGATAAATCTCGACTTGATGCTATACGTCGTGATTGGTCTGAAGGAAAAGTTCCAGAGCTTCCATATTTAGTGATTGGACAGACAAAAGTTAAAGAGCATATTGGTGCGAAATTGTCAAAAATTGATGAGCCTCGTATGGAAACTACCGTAATACAAGCTCAATATGGTGATGGAAAAACCAATATCCTTAAATACTTAGAATTGTACTTTAATGAGCATGCTGATCTAAATATCAGAATGCTGTATTGTCGTGCGAATCCGGATCAAATTGATTTATGCGCATTCTTAATGCAGCATTTAGAGGCTTCTTGTATAAATGAGTTGGTAAATCAAGTCATATCTTTAAGAGATAATTCTGAATTCAAAGTTGCAAATCTTGTTAATAATTATAGCGATGATTTTTCTTTGATAAAGGAATATACCGAAAAATTATTTGAACATGGTTTAGATGAAGACGATGTTAGAAACCTTATCTTTTTAGGAACGGGTCGTTTGTACTCAAAAGGTTCATTTGCGAAGTATGGGTTGCAAAAATTAACAGATTTTAATCGAAGAGAGGTATTCGTGTTATTTATGAATATACTTGCTTCGAATGGAATCTATTTGTTATTCGCTATCGATGAGCTTGAGAAGATTAATGATAAGTCGAATAAGCGAATGGCGCATTTTTTCACATCATATCGCGAGTTGCTTGACTTGTTTAATAAAATTAATGGACATTATATGATATCTGCCATAACAAACGGTGTTGATGTCCAAGCATTGTGCCAACCCTTGTACGAGAGATTAAACACAGACATAGTATTCATTGAAAAAATAAAGACTGAAGCAGAGTTTTCTGAACTTGTTAAACTTTTATATAGTTTGTTGGATATAAATATAGATAATGATGGCCTTTTAGATATAGTAGGGAAATTATCTAGAAATAAAAAACTTACCAATAATAGAAGAATTATACAGTTTGCGGCTGAATTAATAAAAAACACGGATTTTAAAGTAGAACATACTATCGAAGATATTTTAAAATCAGACGATTCTTTAAATGATTTATATGAAGAGACAAAAGTACAATTAGAATCTCAATCAGCATTTAACAATCTTTCTAGAGCTATTTTTGATCCTCTAAAATATTATCTTGAGTCGTTAGGCTATAATGATGTTGACAAGAAATTGCTAAGACGTGATTATCAAGCATTTATAGATACTTCCACCCAAAAGGCATACTTTTTCTTATTTAATGATAATTTAAAGATTCAAAGCCGTATTGAAGAGTTTATAGAAGATAAAAATATACATAACTTTGTTGTGTTTGCACCATATGAAATGTCTTTGTCATACTCTAATTTTTCATTAGAGAACAATAATATTCAAATTATTGAGTATGCTCCCGAACAGTTGTTTATTCTATTGAATATGTATAGATGGAATTTTGACAAACAATCAGAGATACTTAAATTGATAGGTATAGCTACTAAATCTGTGTTTGAATAATTATGAGACTTCTAAGTAAAAGTAATTATAGATGTTTTACTTATAAGATTAATATGGAGGAGCTTATTTCCTCTGTATATCATCTTATTGTTGATATATTTATAGAGAAGAGAAATAATCAACCATTTAATGAATGTGTTTCGGAACTATTCTCTGTAGATAAAATATATGAAACTAAGCAATCAATTGATTCTTTAACCAAAGACTCTTTCTTGTTTGATGTCGTATCTTTTCTGGAGGAAGGCTTATATTCGACTTTTGATTATTTTAACAGAACAAAAGCATATTTGCTATATCGAGAAAAAAACTTAATTATTATCAAAGGTGTAGATAAGAGTAGTGATGTTCAAAAAATAGTGGCGAATTGGATAAAAAAATATAATCCAATTGAGCGTATTTTTGATGTTGTAAAGGATCCCAATTTGCAAAAACACAAAGAAAGATTATGTTCTTTATTAACAACTGCAACCTATAACAGGGTTGTTAAAATTGAACACACCAAAATTTTAGAATCAACTTTAATACCCAAAGGTTGGATTAATATCGACTCATTTAGAATATCACCTATTGATAACTCATCTATGTGGATTGATAAACAATTTACATCTATCGTGGGAGAAATCTCAGAAATCAATTTAAATGAGTTAGCCTTATGTAATGGCGAAATAGTTGGCTTAATGTTAGAAGGATATATTTTACCACTAATCAATATAGATGATTATATTATTAAAGATAATGCGGTGAATTATTTTTGGAGCATGTTAAAAAATACATATGCTCCCAATAAAGGTGCAATTAATACACTTAATAAAAAACAACTTGAACCATTCATAGAAAAAGGTAAAGATAGTGAATTATGTAAACTATTATCGTATTTGCAATACAATCTGTATATAAAGAGTAGTGAGAAGATAATTCCTCCTCAGTTTACACATCTCTTTGAAGAAGTTTATAGTATTAGTGAATTGGAACATTTATCTAATTTTTGTTTCTATACAGGCATTCCTAACCCCGCTAATAACCAAACATTATTAGGCGTATACGAGTATGAAAAAACTTCTAGTGAATACAATCTTCTAAACTGGGTGCATGCTAGTGAAAATGCTAATCATAGAATAACTCGTTGTAGTAATTGCATTGAAAAGAAATCACAAAAGGTATATGCTTTATTGCCTCAATATAGCTATTACTTTATGAGTAAGTATTTTGAAGATAACTTTGCAGACATCTTAGAGGAGTTGAGATGTGAATACATTACAGATGTGAATCTTTCGAGAACATCTGATGTCCAGAATAATTTTATTCAAATAGATGCACTTGTAAAAAAAGACGATCGGATAATATATTTTGAGAATAAAACCACTCTAAATAAGTTGAACATTGATGAAACAATAGGTAAGATAGAAAACTTCCATTCCTTTATATCAAAAGCGTACCCTTATCTTAAATTTGAGTATATAATCATATCACCTTATTGTGATGAAACAATAAAGAATAGTTATTGGTATTTTGCAAAAGATGGATATACAGCAAGAGAGGATATAAAACACTATGCATATGATTTTGTAATTCCATTAGCAAAGTTTGATAATGTATCTCTAAGGTGTATAGTTGAACCTGAATATGAAAAAATGAAGGCACTAATAAACTCTATAATCCGATGAATTTACCCGTAACTAGATATTATGGTTCAAAGCGTCGACTACTAGATAAAATATGGGAGGCTTTAGCTGTCCACCAAATAGAATTCAATTCTGTATTGGATTTGTTTGGAGGGACAGGTATTGTCTCATATTATATGGCTCATAAGGGTAAGGATATAATATATAATGATATTCTATCTTTTAATTGCGAAATAGCAAAGGCGTTATTATGTTCTTCTCGTGGCTCTTTTACTGAAGCAGATGCATTAGCACTACTACAACGAGTAGATGGTAGAGAATACCAAAATATTATAGCCCAAAATTTCAATCAAGTATACTATACGCCTGATGAAGATGAGATTATTGATATTGTCGTACAGAACATCCATTATTTAGAGGATGAAAAGAAGGCAAGTGCATACTATATTCTATTTCAAAGTTGCATGATAAAGAGACCATTTAATTTGTTTCATCGTAAGAATTTGAATCTAAGAACAAACTTCGTGAAAGCAAATTTTGGTAATAAAGTTACTTGGGAACAAACATTCAAAGATTTATTTCTGAAATTCACAAAAGAATTGAATGAATTTCAATTTGAAGCATTGCCTAATGTAGAGATTACAAACACATCTGCATTAAAATGTGATAGACACGCAGATTTGGTATATATAGATACTCCATATTTCCCTAAACAAGATGGGGGTGGAATAACCTATCATAATAGATATCACTTTTTGGAAGGTCTAATGAATTATGCCGAAATACCAGATTATATAGATAGACAAAAAGTAAATCTGGAAATAGGTGTTGGAAAATGTTCGGAATTTGAAAAAAGAAGTAATTATATCAACGAATTAGATGAATTGATACACAAACATCAGGATTCTATAATTGCTTTGTCCTATACTACAGAAGGATATCCATCAATACAAGAATTGGAAGAAGTCGTACATAGACATAAACAAACAATTCACGTTTGTTATCTTGGAAAACATGGATTTGCATTAAATAGAAATAATGCCGAACGTCAGGAGGTGTTAATAATTGGACTATAACAAAAAATACAGTCTAATTATGATGTTATATATAAATTGATTACCTTT
>JAFWZH010000042.1 GCA_017522515.1 Clostridia bacterium | reverse complement strand
TCCATTACTGTCGGATCAAATAATCCGTAAGCGAAAACCAGTCCTAATACCAATGTCTGTGCTACCAGATAAATGATAAAACCATATAATACTGAGAACCCTACCTTACCGCTATTCCTTTTATATCCCAGAATTATTCCTAAAAAGCCGCATTGTATAGCATTAAACAGCTCTAAAAAAATAACTATTACAGCAATAGAAACAAAGAACGTTGTGCTCATATTAAAGCCTATAGTAATAGTTCTGATATACTCTTTTATAGTTGTCCATGCATCCGGGGTATAATATGCCGTGAACAGGCTTAATAACACAACCGCAAAGCCTATCAGGAAAAATATAAGTGTCTGTATAAATTTTGAATTATATATATCACTTTTGGTAACAGGCAGCGTATGTGTCAGATACGACTCATCCTTATAAAGAGACTCTTTAAATCTTATCCAGCTTCTCATCATCGTGTTAATAACAATATTTGCAATCATTGCAATCACACAGCCGGATGAAATTTTGCCAAGAATGTCAAGCATTATGGTTTGCTCGGGCAAGGATAATAATCTTGTTGTTATTGCAAAAAATAGTGAAAGAATATAAAACACGCTCATATTCTTGAGCATGTATTTCAGGTCATACTTTAGTAGTTTTATCAGCATTTGAACATCCTCCTGAAAATTTCATCTATAGAAGCATTTTCTTGTCTTCTCAAATCATCAGTATCACCCTGCAGCACTATCCTGCCCTTATCTATAAACACAGCTTCATCTAATATTCTTTCAATATCAGCTATTAAATGGGTAGAAATAATAACACTTGCATTTTCATTAAAGTTAGACAATATAGTATCTAAAATATAATCTCTTGTTGCAGGGTCAACTCCGCCCAGCGGCTCGTCAAGTATATAAAGCTCCGCCTCTCGGGAGAGAACAAGGACAAGCTGCACCTTTTCCTTCATACCCTTGCTCATTTTAGATAAGCTCTGATTTTCATCCAAGTCCAGATCCTTTAGGAGACGCATTGCCTTCTGAATGTCAAAATCGTCATAAAAATCTTCAAAATAGCGAAATATCTCTTTTACCTTCATCTGATTATTTAAATAAGTTCTTTCGGGAAGATATGAAATTATTTTCTTTGTTTCTACGCCGATTTTATTGCCTTTAACAAAGATTGCTCCGCTTGTCGGTGTCAACAAATCGTTTATTAATTTAATAAGCGTAGTTTTACCTGCGCCGTTTTTGCCAAGCAAACCGATAATTTTACCGCTTGATAAATTAAGATTAATATCGTTAAGCACACATTTTTCATCAAACTTCTTGCTTAAGTTTTTAATTTCCAAAAACTCCATTTTATTCCTCTATCCCTTCAAGATATTTTATTGACTCAGCTTTTCCCAAGCCTATCCTTTTCATTCCCTGAAAATAACTTTTTGCAAGAGTAACGGCGTATTCATCTTTTAGCTTTTCAATCAGCTTTTCATCCTTGGTAACATACTTACCATTAGTTCTTTCGGTGTATATAAGGTCCATATTCTCAAGCTCTGCCAAGGCTTTTTGCATTGTGTTGGGATTCACATTAAATGTTGTTGCAAACTCCCTGACAGACGGAAGCTTCTCTCCGCACTTAAACACCCCTGATATAAGATATATTTTCATATAATCCAACAGCTGTATATAAATCGGAATATTGTTATCAAAAATGAACTCCATATTGTCACCTCGTTGTATTACTTGCTTAATACAGTGATATTGTATCACAGGAAAGCTTCTATGTCAATACTAAAAAATAAACCCTTGAAAACTCACGGCTTGTTTTTATATCACAAAAATAGTGTGGAGGCAAGGAAATCTATGCGAAGCCTTGCATATCATCAATTTTGCAGAAATTACATGTCATCATTGCGAAAGTTTTTTTGATACACACCTAAAGATGTGGTGAGATACAACACTGCATTGCCGTGTTGATGATATACACGCTAAAGCATGATGATATACCATTGCTTTCGCAATGTATAAAAAAATCCCCGTTCTTACGAACGAGGATTTTTTTGAGATTAGTACCCTTTTTTGAACCCCTTTATTCAAGCTGCTCTATATAAACAATAATATTTTGATTATTGTGAAAAACATATCCAATTTTCAAATGTTGACCATCACCTTCAATAACACCCCCGTGCGATTTAGCATTATTGTATCCTGACTGAATGGCGTAATCAGAATAAGCAAATTTAACACCATTAATCTCAAATGATTCATCACTATGACCTTCATATGGCATAGGAATAAAATTTTCAACATATCCTTCTACAATTTTATAATCACCTGATTTATATGCACCCACTACATTTTTGTACATATAAATTTGAGATAAACCTGCAATTGCAGAAAGAATAAAAACAAAAGAAAAAGCACAGGCACAAAATATTTTTACAACCTTATATGAAATTCGCGTGTATTTTTCTTCCGAAGTTGCCTTCAAGATTTTAGGAAAAAACAAAATAAAAATCATCATAACAACTGGAATTAAAAGAACTAAATCAAATTTAAATGTAGCTTCATATAAAACATTGCTCATAAAACTCACCTCAATAGAAGTATAGCAGAAATAAGTTTATGAATCAAGGCGTGAGCCTTGTATATTATCAATTCCGCAGGAATTGCATATCGTCAGCTTCGTAGAATTATAATGATTATAGATATGTAACACGGAAGTATTAAATTTCGAGCATAATAAGACCGATAAACTAAATGAATAGATTATCGGTCATAAATAAGTGATTATATTAAAATATCTTAGGTTCGAGTCCTGTTAGTCCTAAAAGGGGTTCATAGGAGACAAAACTATAAAAATCAGGATAAATATAAAAAATTGTCTACGACAAATCACAACCCCCTGCCCCCTCAATCATGAGGGGGTGTTGTTTTGGGGAATTATGTTGTATAATATTTGCATGAATATATTACAACAAATTTTCAAAGAACATTATGAAGAACTTATCTAT
>JAFWZH010000041.1 GCA_017522515.1 Clostridia bacterium | reverse complement strand
CCGTAGTCGGCATTGTAGGAAAATCCAAAAGTTTAGATTTTCCCACAATGCTTATCTTTTGGTCTTTGGTTCGGAATAGTGTAGTGCTGGCGGTCTATCTCTTGTTTTCGGTTGCTTGCTTCCTTACCGTACATGAGCATTATATCAAGCAATATAATATCGGGTTGCTTCTCAGCTTTTTTTATAGCTTCCAAACCATTAGTTGCTGTTATTGTATAATATCCATTAAATTCAAAATAATCTTTCAGCATAGACACTATATCTGTTTCATCGTCAACGATTAAAATCTTTTCTTTCATAAACACACCTCCATAATGCAGACTAAATCATAATTATCAATTATTTATCAACTTTTTTGTATTATCAGGTATTATAATTTTATCATACATATTACTCGAAATTCAATATATTAAAAAAACTATAATAATAAAAAAACGAACCCTGCCAAGTGACAGGGTTCGTTCTGTTTAATTTGATTTATAAAACATCAATGCATCTACTCTTACGCCATTCTGAATAACCTCAAAATGACAATGAGGACCTGTTGAATATCCGGTTGAACCACAATCTGCGATAACTTGTCCTTGCTTTACTGTCTGTCCTGCTGACACATGAAGAGCTGAACAATGAGCATAAAGAGTTGAGTAAGTGTCATCGTGTTTAATCTTTACATAATATCCGTAAGAGTTATGCCAAGTTGCAGTTATTACAACACCATCTGCTGCTGCAAGAATAGGAGTTCCAAGTGGAGCTGCAATATCTGTTCCGCCATGCGTTTTTATTTCTCCCGAAATCGGGTCAACACGAGTACCGAACCGAGAAGAAATATATTGGTCGTTTTCAAACGGCCAAGCAAACATACCTGTGCCGACAAAAGAACTGTTACCCTGAATTATCTGTCCACTTGCCCCTAAAAGTTCAGCCCACAAATCGTTGTATTCTTCACTCATCAATTCTTCCAATAATGCCTTTTGTTCATCATTGAAGTTATATAATGCCGATATTTCATCTACACTTAACTGAAGAATTGATACTGTAAGAACTTTCTTTGTTACATAAGTCGTTGTTTTAATAGAGTTTCCGTTCTCGTCTGTTGTAACGGTAGTTTCCGCAACAACTTTAGGTGTAACAACACCTGTCATTGTGTTCATATCTTTCATAATGTCACGAAGCAAATCAATTTTAGTATCATCAAGAGTTACAACCTCAAGTGGATTATCGCCTGAGGTTGTTTTTACTGCATATACCGCAAGAACATCTTTCCAATTTATCGAAGTGTTACCTTTAACTTCAAGTAAATCATAGGTGTAAGATGCTTTCATTGCAGTAAGATTTGCATAGTGTTCAGATGTGAGTTCAGATATAGCCTGCGACATTGTTTTATTCGTACCTGTTGTTTCATCGTTTGCAAGGAAGATACCGAAACAAGTACCGCCAATAGCACCTATTAAACAAATAATGATTATTACAACAACAGCAGGCACTCCACCTCCGGCAATAATAGCTCCAATACTCTTTACACCTGCTACGACAGCTTTTCCCGCTTCAACAACAACCTTTGCTGCAACCTTAACCGTCTTAATAGTTACTCTTGCAGTTGCCTGTGCTGTTTGCTTTGTCTTCTTTGCAATTTCAGCAGTTTTCTTTGTTGTAGATGCAGTTGTTTTCACAGTTTTCTTTGCTGCTTTTGCCGTCTTATCCGCCTTCTTGATAGTTTTTGCAGCATTATCAAGACTTCTCTTTGACTGCTTTATCTTATGAGCATCTTTATTAACAGTTTTTACAGTTTTCTTTTCAGCACCAAACTTTTTTATATCGGCTTTACCTTTTGTTTTAGGTGATGATTGCTTTCTTTGGCGAGGTTTCTTAATCTCGTCAACATTTGTTTCTGTTTGTTCTTTTACTTTAGGCGGTGCCTGAGTTTTTTCTTTAACAGCTTTAGCATCGCCTTTGTCTGTTCTCGTATGAGTAGTCTTTTTACTGTTCTGCGTTTTTACAGGCTCAGATGTTTTTTCAGCATTATCCGAAGATTTGGTTTTTGCAGATTTATCCTTTGATGAAGCTGAATTACCGGAATTATTAGAACCGCCTTCATCACCTTTAGGTTCTGTTGACTTTTCTTTAGGAGCAGAAGATTTGCTATCTTCTTTTGGAGTTTCGTTGTCTGCTTTTTCTTCAGTTATTGTTTCTTCTGTCGAAGTATTTTCAGACTGCATTTCAGCTTCGTTTTCCGCTTCTTCTTGTGCTTTTTTCTCAGCTTTCTTTTCTTGGATTTTTTCTTTTGCTTTGCTTACACCTTTACGAACTGCTTTTTCTGTGCCGACAGCAACAGTTTCAGTACCTGTTCGTATAGATTCTGACACCTTATCAGTTGCATACTGTTCAGGTGATACATTATCTGCCTGATTGATATTTTCATTAACGGTGTCTTTGGTTTTAACACCGATATTCTTCATTCTGTCACCGACATTTACAGCAGTATCGTGAACTTTAATTTCTTTAACTACTTCACGAGTCTTTATACCTTTACCCATTTGCACCTCCTATATTATTTTTT
>JAFWZH010000040.1 GCA_017522515.1 Clostridia bacterium | reverse complement strand
TTCCAAAATGATTCACGAATCAAATTTTCTACCACTGGGTGGTCTTCTTTTCTTTCTAAACGAATAATATAGTCATTTTTACTCATTATTTTTCTCCTCCTGATGAGCCTGACAACAGCTATACAAACCTGCCTGAAAAGGTGTAATTTTGGTATATTTTAGTTTGTCGTCCTCGAAAGGCGTCAGCCTTACTTCGTCCTCCGCACCAAAATCTCCTCAAAATTCCAAACTTTTCAGGTCAAAGAATTTTGAGTGAGCAGATTTTTGTTTGGGCAAGGCGAAACCGCAGCGAATCCTTTTTGGATTTGCGAGGATTTCAACGCAGTCCAGGCGGAAATCTGCCACTGAAAATCAGGTTCGTATAACCGTTGTCAGGCTGTGTTGACTGCAATGTTGGGAGGCTTGTGCGGATATTATTTACACAGCCTCCGGCTATGCTACAATATCCAAGGTGTTGTTTTTCTTCAAACAGCAATTCTCCTTAAAATGAATTTTTATATAATCAAGCCTTTCGGCGTGATTTCATCTGATATTCAAATAAACCATGTTTGCTACAATAAAAATAAATCTTACCGCCGTACATTTTGGGAAAACGCACTGTGCAGTCTTGCTCAGGATATAGTTTTATCGTAAGCACCCTATCAAACCTTACATATGACACAAAGCTTATATAATGCTCCTTTGTCATTGCGTGATTAAATTCAATATAGAAATCGTCCTCGATTTCAGAAATGTTGATTGTGTGCTCATCGTCTGCCGAAACTGCCGTTAAAGCTTCAAGCTGTTTTCCGCAACACACAACCTGACCGTTGCCTGTTCCTTGCAAAAAGCTTCCGCAATGGGGACAGACATAAAATTTTGTTCTTTTCATATTATTAGCACTCTCCAAATTCTGCTCCAGGTCGCCTGACAAAATGGTTTTCTCGCTCACGCCAAGAATATCCGCCAAGGCAGATACTGTTGATACATCAGGGAATCCGTGTCCCGTCTCCCATTTTGAAACTGTCTTTGGCACAATACCCAACTTGTCGGCAACCTCTTTTTGTGTCATTCCTTTGGCTTTTCTCAAATCGCAAAGGAGTTTTCCGTTTTTACTTAAATTCATTTTTCTTTACCTCCACGATTTAAGTATAAAGCAATAATATGAAATGAACAATCCACTATCCGTACACATTCCTTATCAACAAAGCAAATTGGTATTTATCTGTCTGCTATAAAATCTATTCCTGCTTTTCTCGCTTGACTACATAGGTCTTTTGTCTGTAATTTATATTCTTTACCACCCTTAATAAAACGAGTTCCGCATTGTCTGAACTCGAAGGATACATTTTTGCGAATACATTGCTCTCTGATATCAAGTGCCCAATCATAGTCAAAAGGTCTAGCAAATTTATCCGACTCTCCACCGACCACAACAAGCTCAATATCATTGAGATACGGTTCAATATGTATTTTTTCAAGCAACGGTTGTGCAGTAATGCATTTGTGCTTTATAGGAAGTGATTCAAATAATGATAATCTTTTATCTGCATTCTTTTGATTTTCTATGGTACAGCACACAACAACATTCTCATATCCATCGCCCCAATCGTCAGGAATACAATCAGCAAACCTTTCTATTCGTTTAGTGAGAAAAAGGAAAGTACAATCTTGTCGCTCTTTTATCATATCCCAGCACTCTTTACGCCATGCGTCTGCTTCTTCTATCAGAAAATCTGTTGAAAAGCAAAGATAAACTATCCCTGCTTTCATTTTGTAGTTTCCGTTTTTCAACCGCTCAATAGGTTTGTAAAAATCTTTTGTTTTTACAATGTCGTTTGTATTAACATCACGTTTTGCATCGCCTTTGTGTATATAACAATGCAGACAACCTTCACTGCATTTCCTGCAACCTCGCCATGGATTCCACATAGCCATATTCTCACCTCGTCAAATTAGAATTTGAAGCATTAACCATAATACTTGTCTATTCCACCAAAACCGATAATCAACTTTCCGTCACGAGTCTTTTTAATAAAACTTTCCATGCGTTTTTTAAATTCATCAGGGCGTTTTCTTGCCGCATCAATATAAGCAATACGAATACGTTTGTATGGTTCAGATAATTTCTCGTAGTTTTTCCACGCAACCCCGTCTGCTTTTATAGCATCAAGAATATCATCAGGGAAAATATACGGTGCACGAATCAAAGGTAATACGCTATCTCTTATTCTTGGATGAAGCATTCCTTGCTCGTCAAGCCAAATTAATCGTTCTATATTCGGTCGTGAATACGGACTTCCTTTCTTTCTCGGCGTGAACCGCTGTGCTCGATGCGTGGAATCAATATGCTTAATAGTGCTGTCAATCCAACCGAAACAAAGTGCTTCTTCTACCGCATCGTTGTATGAAAGAGCTTTGTCGCCCGATTCTTTCATAGGGAACACAAACCATATCTCACTTTCCGTTTCAAAGTGTTTATCAAGCCACTTTCGCCATATGTCTCTTTCACTGGTATAAAATATCTTCATTTTTTTCATCCCTGCAAATTCTTATTTTTCTAACTGTTATACAAATTGGAATTTACTTACTGCAATACACCGCAATTGCTTCACAGATAAACGTAGCAGTACCGTCAGCGTGCTTATCAATGTTGTTCGTAAAGCGCTCGTCCGCTACATACATCTGACCGAGACTTGCCAGTATTTCGTTTGTACAAAGATAGTAATTCTCGGTGATATGGTTCTGCAGCATTTTTACAAGGTCTTGTGCTTCAGTGGAATCAGGACTTTCGTCCTTTCTCATGCAGAGTGCAAACTCTGCCATAATATGGTCCATTCCCTCGGCAAGGTCATTCCACTTCTGCTTGGAGTAGTTCTTAGTCCGTTCTGCATGTTCCTTGTATGCATCCGTTTTGCCCCATTTTTCTTTTGCTTCAGCCTTATATTTTTCAAATTCGCTGTTATCGAATGCTGTCATAACATTTTCTCCTTTCACGGCACCGTCAATAGCAGAAATTAACCGCTCTAACCGCTCTTTTTTGAGTGTGAGAAGTTGTTTTTGCTCGTTCAGTGCCTTGCTTTTGTCATAATTTGGGGATGACAAAATCTCGCGAATAGTCTTTAAGGAAAAGTCAAGTTCACGGTAAAAGAGAATCTCTTGCATACGAAGAAAAGATTTTTCGTCGTAAAAGCGATAGCCTGTAGTTTTGTCAACAAAGGCTGGCATCAACAATCCTATTTCATCGTAATAATGCAGTGTGCGCACACTTACACCCGTAAAATCGGCAAATTCTTTAATCTTCATTTTCAATTTTATCACCTCACAACAAGAGCATACACTATGACGGAGCGTGAGAGTCAATACCCTTTTTAAAAAATATGGATTGATGTTCGAAAAATTCTTATTTATCTCTTCTTATAAATAACTAATTCAGGGTTTTCACCATTTTCTTCATAGGATGCTATAAGAATAAAATCCATATTGCAGACAATGCCAAAGCACCTGTTTCCGCCAAATTCACATTCCAGTTGGTTTCCCAAGTAAGTCGCATTATCATCTAAAAATTTAACATGATTTCCGTTTGGAAGTCTATATTCAAGATTGACATATCCGCCAACAAGTGCATTAAGCTTTTCAAGCTTTGGCATCCCTTCAATGTTTAGTTCATTAATTTCCGCAATCAAAAGCTTTTTGAATTCTTCAAAAGCTCCATCACCGCCAAGTTCTTTGTACCTCTTCCAATAATCAAGTTTTGGCAGAGTTTCTTGTAGATACAAACGAACTTCTTCCTCTGAATGATCTTCACTTGCCATATGCTTTACGCAGGTCTCAATCAAATCATCCATATCATGATACATATATTCTCCGTCTGCATAGCACCATTTGCAGTATTCTTCATTGAAGAACCCATCTGTTTCCTTGCTGATATTAGAATCTTCTAAAGGCATGCCGCAACATTGACAAATAAGTTGTCTTGGTGAGCCGAGAAGTGTATTGATAGACACATCAAATAGTTTCGAGAGCAATTTGAGTGTTTCGGTGTTTGGCACCGTTTCTCCGGTTTCCCATCGTGAAACTGCCTGTCTCGTTACGAATATCTTTTCGGCAAGAGCTTCCTGCGAGAGTCCCTTTTTAGTTCTTAGCTCCACTATAATATCTTTTGTTTCCATAAAATTATCACCTCACTATTATTATACTGTGAGAATACAAAGTAAACAAGCAACTCGTTGTTGCTTTCAGTTGAACAAATTGGAATTTGTTTTAATACTACCAAACAAAAGGTATTAAACGATATTTGACTTTTTGCTTATACTCACGATAGCCAGCCAGTTCCTTTTCAAGAAACTCTTCTTCACTCTTAATTCTCATAACAATGATAAAGGGATATGCAAGAAAAATCAAAAATGAATATATTGAACCCAATACAAGAGGCATAGACAAAAACAAAAAGATTGTTGCACTATACATTGGATGTCTTACAATGCTGTATAATCCCGTATCGATTACTTTTTGCCCATCTTGTACTTCAATAATGCGACTGAGATATGCATTTTCTCTGATTACCTCTGCATATAAGAGATATGCAAGCAAAAACACGGCTACTGCGCCAAACACTACGCCTTTTGGTAAGGAATACCACTGAAATCGAACTCCTAGTCCGGCAACAATAAACCCTGCCAAAAACATAATTCCGCTTAAAATTACAACCAATTTTTGCTTTGACTGTTTTTCTTTTGCATTAAGTCGCTTTTTTAGTAATTCAGGATTTTTAAACATCATTACAATTCCAGCGAAAAACATCGGAACAAACAAAATTCCAATAAACAGCCAACCATTAAAGAAAGAAAGCGTACCGGCAGGCACAAATATCATGAGCCCAATTAAAGCCATTCCAAAAAATATTTTAGTTATTGCCTGTATAAATAGTTTTATTGTCATATCAGAAACATTCTTTAAGCACATTCAGAATATCTGCATGTGTCATATACTTATATCCGCCACCCTCATAGGTCGTTTCAGCAATTTTGGGTAGCATATCTTCGGTTGTACCAAGCTCACGGAGAGTCATTGGAATACCGAGTTCTTTTGCAAAGTTCTCTAAACAATCGATACCCTCAAGTGCAATTTCGTATTTGGTTTTGCCATCTGTTTTAACATTCCACACATTTTCGGCAAAACGGACAAATTTATCAATTCCGTCTTTATAGATGTATCTGTAATACGGCATTGAAATTACCGCAAGTCCAAGGCCATGCGGGCAATCGGTGTATGCACCGAGCTGATGCTCAATATTATGCACTTCCCAGTCCTGCGTTTTGGAAAGTCCTGTTACCGTGTTAAGTCCAAGCGTTGCACACCACATAATATTACTGCGAGCTTCGTAATCTTCGGGATTTTTCACAGCAATTCTGCTACTATTAATAAGTGATTTCATTACCGCCTCAATCACATAGTCGGTGGTGTTATCGTCATCACCTGAAAAATACTGTTCCATAAGATGGCTCATTACATCAAACACACCGCTTACCATTTGTTTCTGCGGTACAGAATAGGTAAATTCCGGATTTAAAATTGAAAATTTAGGATATACCTCAGGTCCATATACTCTACCTGTTTTAATAGTTACTTCTTCGTTGGTAATAACCGAGCCACCATTCATTTCGGAGGCTGTGCCCGTCATTGTGAGAATTGTGCCGACAGGAACAATTTCGTTGTCAACTTCTTCAAAATCAATCCAGTATCTTTGCCAAGGATCTCCTTTTGCATAAGCGGAAACAGAGATTGCCTTTGCACAGTCGATAACCGAGCCACCGCCAACTGCTAAAATCAGGTCAATCTTATTTTCACAAACAAGTCTTGCACCTTCAAGCACCTGCAAGTATGACGGATTAGGTTTGATTCCTGCAAGCTCAACAACATTCTTTCCACATTCATTTAATGTCTTTACAACTTCATCATAAAGACCGATTTTTTTGATTGAGTTTTTGCCGTATAAAAGCAAAATGTTCTTGCCGTAGTTTGCAAGCTCTGCAGAGAGATTCTGCATAGCATCCTTACCGAAATAAATTTTTGTAGGGTTATAATAGGTAAAATCGTGTAACATTTTTATTCCTCCATCTTTACACTAATCTATATTTTATATGGGTTCTCTATTGTATTTGTAAAGGATGCCAGTTTTTCTATGTCGGCTTTACTCAGTTCTCTGCCGTCAAATGTTTTGACACTTCTTCTGTTTTGAATATGTTCTGTGATATTGTTCATAGACAACCTCCTATATAACTTCTATGTAAAAACTGACCGGTCTGAATCCGTCATTGCAGGAAATCATAGCCGATTTTTTGTTTTTCATCCAGCCATCATAGAAATTTCCGCCGCCATTTGAAAGCTCTTTCACAAAGTATTCCATACTTTCCCAAGCAGAATCACACATATTTTCAGGCTTTTCGCCACCAACGGAAATAAACTCCTGACCGAGCCTCATATCACAGGTGTGCTCAATTGGGTTTTCATATTTTTCTATCAAATCATCATAACGTGCCATTTTCATAACGGTAATTTTTATAGTTTTCATTTCTCTACCTCATATGGCCAGTCGATAATACCGCCGAACTCTTTTACATTGGTGTAACCAAGTTTTGCGAGACTTTCGGCTGCAATTTTGCTTCGTCTGCCACTGCGGCAATATACTAAAATCAGTTTGTCCTTATCGGGAATCTGCTTGATTGCCATGTTTTCAATTTCGGTATATGGAATCAGGATTGCGCCAGGGATGTGTCCCTCGTCAAATTCGTCCTGTTCTCTTGTGTCTAAAACGATATGTTCTTCGCCTGAATCCATTATCTTTTTGGCATTCTCTGCCGTAATTTGTTCGTACATTGCTTTTTCTCCTTTTTCTGCGACGATTATTGATGTAGGTCCGTCTGCTCCGCCGATTATCCCATCACTTGTAGCATCTCCGCAACCTGAGAGCAGTATGCAAAGCAAAATTGATGTGATGTATAATAGTTTTTTCATCATTTTTTGCCTCGCTTTTTGGGTTTGGTCAGCTCAAAACTGTCGTCAATCATATTCTTTATATCATCTATCGGGATGCTCCCGTCAAGGATTATGGAATTCCAATGCCATTTATTCATATGGTACGCCGGAACGACTGATTCATAGGTGCTTCGCCACATATATGTAAGATTAGGGTCGCATTTCACATTAACCCAGATGTTTCCCAAATGCTCATATATAGCTGCAAACATCTTTTGATTGCCCTTATGCCTCATAATAGTCCAGTTAAAATCATGGAAGGGATAATCTTCGTATGTGTCATTAAGCGATAGGCAAAAATCGATCACTTCTTGTCTTGTTCTCATTTTGTACCTCTTTTATAAAACCTTTAGTTATGTCCGTGGCAGTTTCCGCCGCAACCGTGTTCACCGCAGGTGTGACCTTCGCCGTGATTATGGTCATGGTGGTCGCATTTTGCATCGGGATCGTATTGGAGAGCATCGTTAAGATAAGCCTCCACTGCTTTGTCTGCATCGCCCTGAACGCCACCAAACAACTTAATTCCTGCCTGAGCGAGAGCCATCTGTGCACCTCCACCAACACCCGTAAGTGCCATACTTCCGTTTCCGGGCATATGACCTATGTATATGCGGTCAACTATATTGTAAAGCATATTGATAAGCTGTGCCACA
This sequence comes from Clostridia bacterium, assembly GCA_017522515.1. The sequence continues at coordinate 544 of JAFWZH010000040.1, read as the reverse complement.
ACCGTCGGAATCGACAACTTAAACAAAAGCTTACTGCATAGAATCCCGATAGATTATCAGGAATAAAATCGTCCTTTGTAATTTCATCAGCTTTACCGTTTATAAGGATTTGATGCGCATTAACCCATGTACTGCTTTTGCTATATGAGAACAGACGACGCGAATTATCATTCCGTCTGTTCTTTTGCCTCTTTATACGCTTTTACAAAAGCTTCAGATGTCTTTAAAGGGTCATCTGCATTTTTGAGTTTAAGCATAAGATACGGTTCCTGACCGGCGTTAAGCAAAATTCTGCCCTTATATTCCTGCTTTGCACACAGCTTAGAGATAATATCAAACGTCGGGTCAACCATTGTTATCTTGATGCTCTGTCCCTTTTGCGTTATGTCGCATATACCTGCTTCCGCAGCGGCAACGCGCAACAGCGCGATATCGACAAGCGTCATTGTCTCGCGCGGTGGCTCTCCGAAGCGGTCTATAAGCTCATCTATAACGTCGTCTGCATCATCGCGGTCTGAAATTGATGCAATACGACGGTACAAAT
>JAFWZH010000039.1 GCA_017522515.1 Clostridia bacterium | reverse complement strand
GCATATCCATAACTTTTATACCGTTCATTTTATTCTCCTAACATTTTTCATAAAATCTCTGTTACTGTTGCAAATACAACAGAATATTTATAAATATTATAGTATAATAATATCGGAAAGTCAAGTGCTTGCTAATATTTATTAATAAATTTAGCGTAACTACAGAAAGTGTAGTCAGCCTTGTATCTATCCCCAAAAATAAACAATAACACAATAAATCGAGGTGTCAAATGAACCAGCATACAAGATTTAATCTTCCTATATGTCTTACAGTCGAGGAAGATGCTTTTCTTCATTCAGAAGAAATAGTAAAACGATACATTCCCGATATAATCGGTCAGAAAGCCATGATTATATCAGAAGAATTCCTAATTAGCATTTACAAAGATAAAATTGACGATATAAGCAGAGATTTCGGAAATGCCGAAATATTCACAATGAAAAATGCAAGCTTTGATGAAGCTGTTTACATTGCTAAAAAAGTCTGTGTTGAAGATATTAAAGTAATAATAGGCATAGGCGGCGGCAGAGTTCTTGATACTGCTAAATATGCCGCACATATAAGCAAGGCGGTATATATATGTATGCCAACATCTTTAAGCAATGATTCCCTTGCATCGCCCTTTTCTGTCCTTGAAACCTACGGAAAAGCCCGTAAAACCTTTGAATGTAAAATTCCTACAGCGATAATTGTTGACACAAATATGATTATCAATGCTCCTGTAGACCAGACGCTTTCAGGAATAGGCGATACAATTGCCAAACATACTGCTCTTTTTGATTGGAAGCTTTCAGCCTCCAGAACATCATCACGCATTGACGATTTCGCTTACGCTCTGAGCAGAATGAGTTATGATTCCGTCTATCATTGTGATGAAAAGAATATGAAAAGCCGTGTGTTTATCCGAATACTTTCAAGAGCCCTTGTTATGGGCGGTCTTGCTATGGAAATTGCAGGTTCTTCAAGACCTTGCAGCGGAAGTGAACATCTTTTTGCTCACGCTATAGAAGAATATTACCCCGATGTAAAAATAACGCATGGTCTTGCCGTTGCATTAGGAAGTATTCCTGCTTGTATTTTTCAGGGACAAGATGCAGCTGGACTGCTGAATTTCTTCAAAACTTACGGTATTGCTACAAATCCCCAATCATACGGCATAACAAAAGATATGTTTGCTGATATATGGGAAAAAGCACGTACTGTCCGTGCTGACAGAATAACTATACTCAACGATGTAAAGCCTGACAGAATACAGCTCGATGAAATATATAACAGAATGGTGGAAGGAAAATGAAAAAAGGTTTGATATTTGATATGGACGGCACTCTCTGGGATTCCTCTGAAAATGTTGCTGCTTCATGGACTGAAAAAATCAGAGAATTGAAATACGATTTACGCGCTATAACTCAAAAGGATATTATGGGTGTTATGGGGCTTACCATGGATAAAATAGCTGATATTCTTTTCGGCAGTCTTTCAAAAGATGAGCGTATGGAACTGCTGAACTTATGCTGTGACCACGAAAATGAATATCTCCGCAAACACGGCGGCAATCTTTATCCCGAACTTGAAAATACTTTAATCCGCCTTAAAGAAAATTATCATCTCTATATTGTTAGCAACTGTCAAAGCGGCTATATAGAGGCATTTCTCGATTATTACGGATTTGGCAAATACTTCGATGATATTGAATGTTACGGAAACAATCTCTTTGAAAAGGGCGACAACATTGCTCTTATCGCAAAAAGAAATAACCTTGATAAAGCATGGTATATCGGCGATATTCAAGGTGATTACGATGCAACAATGAAAGCTGGTCTTGATTTTATTCATGCCGCTTACGGATTTGGTACAATTGAGCAATCTGTTCCTGAATTGGAAAATTTCTGTGATTTGCCTGAACTTATGGAAACTCTTTCAGAAAAAAGCGTTTAAAAAGCATAAAAAAGAACCTCGATTTTCAGCTATAAATCGAGGTTTTTTATCTATTAAATAGTATCTGAATAAAACCCTTTCATATCATCAAGACACAGGCAAGCCGTCACACATGATAACCACAGCCGCAGTCAATACCTGCTGCACTTTCATCTCTCCATATACTCAATGGTTTAACATCGTGAAAATGCCATATAGGGGTATGCCGGTCTTGATCACTAATCAGTATTATGATATAATATAACAGCAAAGAAATGTTTTTTATAAAATTTCAAAAACTATGTTACCTTTTTCCGAAAATTGATACTAATAGATATAAGCAGCTTATAATTACAGAATTGAGGAGGTGTTAATAACCGTGGGCGACTTTGAAGAATTATACCATTTATACTACAGCTATGTATATCATTACATATTGAAACTTACAGATTATCATGATAATTTAGCCGAAGAAATAACTCAAGAAAGTTTTTATCAGGCATATCTGTCATTGAAACGATTTCGAGGTGACTGTTCTATAAAATCATGGCTGTGTCAGATAGCCAAAAACACATATTACAATTACATGAAAACTCATTCGAAAGAATCTTGCATAGAAGATGCTATTCTTACTAAACACGATAATATGAACCTTGATACAATGACAGAAAATAAACAGCTGATAATTCATATAAAAGAGATAATTTCAAATTTAGACGAAAGAAGCCAAAGTGTTGTGATGTATCGTCTATTTGATGAACTGCCGTATAAGGAAATAGGAAAATTGACGGGTATCAGAGAAGCAACAGCCAAGGTTATATTTTCAAGGGCGAAAATTAAAATTAAACAACAGTTAAAGGAGATTTATGGTTATGAAATATAAATGTGATATGATACAGGATTTGATGCCTCTTTGTCTGGATAATGCAGCTTCCGAATCAAGTGAAAAAACAGTTATAGAACATCTTTCGGAATGTAAAAATTGTTCAGAATATTATAAATCACTCAGCAAGGAATTAATTTTCATAGAAGAACATAAAGATGAAAAATATATTCATTTAGCAGCTAAAATACGAAAAAGAAAATTTGTAACCACCACTTTAATCGGACTATTTGTCGGATTATTCTGTTTTATTTGCCTGAATTATGCAAACGGTTACCGTTTAAATTCCAAGTCTGCCGCTGATTTAAGCGGACGATTAAATGAAACATCTGAAATCATCTCCTGCTATAAATGGAAAGATAATTATCATTTCTATATTTATGATAGTTCCAGCTGTTTTGATGTTGTTTCAGTTAAAAAAACATTATTGGGCTGGAAAAGTTACGACAACTGGTTAAACTGGCCTAAATGGAGTATGTATGACAAAAATATCGGTATTGAAACAACCGGTGAATTATATGCTTACTATTATGATGAAGGTGTACAATTGTTCCCGATTATTGCTTATGATGAAAACATAAAAACAG